>NZ_JBATKE010000258.1:0-46174 GCF_049669105.1 Eudoraea sp. | reverse complement strand
GAGGACTAATGGTGAGAGAATTATCATTTTTTGATAAAGTAGCCTTTTTTTTAAACTTGATAATAGGCGTACTTCTTTTATTGTCATGTCTGGCACCCTATATTTCTGTAAAGACATTTTTTCCTTTAGCTTTTTTGAGTTTGTTCTTTCCAATAATTTTTATCATAAATATTCCATTTATTTTATATTGGCTATTTAGAAAAAAAAAGATTTTTATTCTGTCATCTGTAGCTGTTCTCATTTCTTATTTCACTTTTGGCTCCTTTTATAGATTTGGCTCTTCCAATGTGTATTCTGAAGATAACGACCTGAGCATTATGACTTATAATACCAGAGGTTTTAACTTTAAAGGTTGGTCAAATTTCAAATTAACACGAAATAAAATTATCGATTTTGTTGATGAGCAAGACCCTGATATAATCTGTTTTCAAGAATCTAAGTGGATAGGCCCGCGGCTGTCAAAAAATTATCCATTTAAATACATAACTCCATATACTTCTCAGAAAAGCAGCCAGGCTATTTTTTCAAAATACCCAATAGTAGCCAATGGATCTTTGGAATTTCCTGATACAGCCAACAATGCCCTATATGCAGATATCAAATATAAGGGGGATACTATTCGGATATATAACCTTCATCTTCAGTCCTTTCAAATTATTCCATCCCGGGTTAAGAGCGTGAGGCGCGTGGTTAGAGCTTATGGTCAAATGAGTAAAACCTTTGTAAAACAAGAAGAGCAGGTGCAACTATTTGATAAACACAGGAAAGAATCTCCGTTCAGGACCATAGTTTGTGCGGATTTTAACAATACACCATTTTCAAATGTGTATGGCATTGCCAAGGGTGAAATGCAAGATACATTTGACGAAAAAGGTACTGGTTTTGGAAAAACTTTTGACTTAAAGGTTGTTCCATTTCGGATCGACTTTATTTTAGTAGATCAGTCCATGGATGTCCTAACACATGAATACTTTGACCTTAAATTATCTGATCACTACCCGGTACTGACTTCAATTCGCCTCCAATAACAAGAAGTAACAATCTATTAAATCCGCCAATATATGAATGAGTAAGGCAAGCCCAATAATCCTGGTCTTGTTATATGCAAAAAGTACGAGATAAGCAGCGATTGCCCAATAAGAATGAAGTGGATGAAAATTAATACTGCATCTGGAGGAGTCAAATATCGGGGTAGCTATTAGGTGATCTATATCAATTAAAATACCCGAAAGGAGAATAAGGACAATCCATATTCTTTTATTTTTAAAAAATATAAGGCCTACTGCTATTGGTACTATTATATGAATGCCGTAATGAAGCAGGAATCTAAGCATTCAGAAAATCCAAGTTTTGAGTCATTAAATAATCAAGACTGGAAGTACCTTCGTTGAATAATAAATCCAGAACACAGCAATTTTCAATAAAACCATGCCTGTCATTAAAAACTTGCATATAGCTTTTTTGCTTCATATTAATTGTCTTTTTAGCATGTACCAAAAACCTGGCATCAAAAACCGCTTTGGGTTTTAGCTCATAGACATCAGTTTGACTTGTGTCAATGTTGAATTGCAGGCAACTGGCAATAATATCAATCGCATTAAGATTAAAATCTAATAAATAGGAGTAACTCTTCATATAAATAGGGGCCAGATCATCTTCGTAATATTCAAAAAAAGGAGATGTCCTGTATGCTGTTTGAAGCGTCCTCCAATGTTGACGCTGCCATCTGTAATTATTATCCAGCTTTACATCTTTATACTTTTGTCTACCCTCCTTGCCACCTACATGTTTGATTGGAATATTCAACATAAACTTACCCTGATCTGTACAAATGAAGGCCCGGTTTCGATAGGTTTGTTTTTGATAATTGTCGCAGACTTCCCAGATTATTTTATTTTGCACAAGCGTGGCGTAAGAAGCAATATCTGGCAAATAAGTAGGATGGAGTAGCAAGTTCATCAATTTATATTTTTATTCCACCCAAAAAAATAAATAATTACTTTTTAAGCTTTTTTCTACGTTTCCAAAAGTAATCAAATATAAACCAGGCTGCCAGTGCAATAAGGAAATGCCTAAAATAAGACCGGGGCTCGCCATCACCTCCGACAGTGGTGAAAATCCTATCCCATCTAGGTTTCCACTGCGTAATTCCTTTATTAAAATTATCAAAGCTGAGCCATATAAATATAGGTTTACCTACAATATGATTGGCGGGGACATACCCCCAACTCCGGCTATCTTCTGAGTGATCTCTATTATCTCCCATCATCCAGTAGTAATCCTGTTTAAAGGTATAAGAGTCAGTAACCTGCCCGTTTATGCTTATCTGATTTCCTGAAACTCCTACAGTATTTCCCTCATAGTCGCGAATTATCTTTTTATAAAGTGGAAGAACTTTTGGAGTCAGCGCAATGGTTACCCCTTTTTGAGGTATGTAAATTGGCCCAAAGTTGTCGTTATTCCAGGGATAGTCAGGAGCATGCGGGAAAATGTTATAGCCTTTTAGTCCTTTGGGTTCTACTATTTTTACAACTGAATCTATATCCGGATTACTTCTTAAGCCCTCAAACATTTCATCAGTAAGTGTAACAGTACGTTCGCGTCCTGTTTCTTCCCGTAATGAAAGTCCTGCCTGTCTTATGACTTTTGGGGGAATTCCACTTGCATCGGTAATCAACTCTATTTCACCCTTCGAATTTTGACCTCCGGCTATAAGGTATTTGTTCACAGCATCAAACTGACTTTGGTTTAAAGGAGCCGACAGATATTTTCTTGTAAATTCATCTATCCCTAAACTTATAAGCAATCTTGATGATACTCCTTTTTGCGAGTAAACATTATAATCATATTGTGGTTTGGCTCTGTCTGATAGTTGTAGTTCTTTCCCGTTAATATATACTACACCATCAATTACGGATAGTGAATCGCCAGGAGTTCCAACGCAACGCTTTACATAGTTGGATTTTTTATCAATAGGTTTTTT
Organism: Eudoraea sp.; assembly: GCF_049669105.1. Taxonomy (NCBI): domain Bacteria; kingdom Pseudomonadati; phylum Bacteroidota; class Flavobacteriia; order Flavobacteriales; family Flavobacteriaceae; genus Eudoraea; species Eudoraea sp. The sequence continues at coordinate 43,191 of NZ_JBATKE010000258.1, read as the reverse complement.
TACTCCTTTTTCCTTCTTAAAAAAGACGCGGACAGTATCTGCCGGCCAGCTAAAAACAACAATATCATTTTTTTTAACTTCTTCAAATCCGGGTAATCTAAAATAAGGTAATTGAGGCTTCTTTAGATACGATCTAATACCTAATCCCGGTATAGTATCATGTACCATTGGAGCTGCTATGGTGGTCATTGGGGCACGCGCTCCATAGTGAAATTTACTTACAAAAAGCAGATCACCAATCCTTAGTGTGCGTTCCAGTGAACCAGTGGGGATTACGTAAGGCTGTATGAAATATGTATGAACCAGAGTAGCAGCAACAACGGCGAATACAATAGAACTTACCCATTCTCCTAATCCACTTTTTGGATGCAGACTTCTGTCCTCAATATAGGTTACGTCTAAGGTATAATTAACATAGTAAATATAAAATCCAAGTGTTAGTATTACCAACCATGTTTCGAGAAGGCTATTTCTTCCAAAACTTCTTATAGTTTCAACCCAAATAACGGGAAACATTAGAAGATTAATAATGGGTATGAAAAGAAGAATTACCCACCATTTGGGTCTTCTTATAATTTGCATTAAAACAATGGCATTATATACTGGAATAGCAGCTTCCCAGGGTTTTCTACCTGCTTTAATATAAAGCTTCCAAGTCCCTAAAAAATGAATGACTTGTATAACTAAAATAAAGATGATCCAATTTGTACCGTTCATACTCTTATATATATTTTTTTCAGACGTTATTTAGCCCGATTTGTTACCAAAATTAACCCAGGTTTAACACATCTTTCATGGTGAAGACACCTTTTTTTCCAATTAGCCATTCCGCGGCCACAATAGCACCTAATGCAAATCCTTCCCTATTGTGAGCTTTGTGTTTTATAACGATCTCGTCTACTAAATTTTCATAAGAAACAATATGGGTGCCGTATTCATCCGCAATCCTTTTGGAAATTATTGGGATATATTGGTCTTGAGATTTTTCCAATTGCCAGCCTTCATAATCGGAATTCTCAATAATACCTTCAGCTAGTGAAATTGCCGTTCCACTGGGAGCATCAAGTTTTTGCAAATGATGGGTTTCTTCTATTGAAACTTTATATTGAGGTAAATTGTTCATCATTTTTGCTAAATAACAATTTAATTCAAAAAACAGGTTTACACCTAAACTGAAATTTGAAGCATAAATAAAGGCTCCATTTTTTTCTTTACTTAAAGAAATCACTTTGTCATAGTCTTTTAGCCAACCTGTCGTTCCTGATATAACCGGAATATTGTGTTCAAGACAACTCTTAATATTATTAAAAGCAGCCTCCGGACTGCTAAAATCTATTGCTATATCAATCGCCGTATAATCAACCTCCTTTGTGTCCACATCTACTTTAGCAACAATAGAATGATTTCGTTGGATAGCGATCTTTTCAATCATTTTCCCCATTTTCCCATATCCAAATAATCCTATATTCATATTTTAGAATTTAATGGTTAAAGCCAATCCATAGTTAGGGTCTCCAACTATTGGATTATATTCGAGATACGGTTTAATATCCAAACCAAGATCGTCATCTATATTAAACTGTTTTAAATGTGCGTCCACATTGGCATCAATAATATTCAAAGCATATAGGGCCAGTGTGATAAACAATGCAAGATCCCGATCTCTTTGATAACGTTCCTGCCCATCCTGCAGGGCGCTGTCTGATAAGTCCGGGCTGCCAGGAACTATTCCAGACCCGTTTACATCATAAAATTCATCATCCGTAAAACCAGCTCTTCTTCTTTTAAAGGCCGTTCGGAAACGATCATAAAGATCATCATTATACTGATACGCATAGATTCCTACACCTATGGCACCAATAACAATAGGAACTTTCCAATAACGCTTATTATAGGCCTGACCCAATCCGGGCAGAATGGCAGAATAAAATGCAGCCCTACTTGGAGCTAAGGGATTTATTCGCTTCTTTTCTAATTTACCTTCTACAATAATCTCTTGTTTTTTTGAATTTTTCAGGACAGAATCCTTGGGCCTTTCTTTTTGACCTTCCTGGGCCAAAGAAAAAAGTAAAGGGAACAATAATAAACACAAGAAAACAAGGTTCTTACTCACCTGTAATTAGTTTTTTCAATCGCTGAAAATCTTCCTCTGAACTGAAGGGAATACTTATCTTACCCTTGCCGCCATCTGTAGATTTGACTGTTATATTGGCAGAAAGATAGCGTTTAAGATGTTTCACGCCATTATTTATCAATTCTGGTGTCCCCGACGACTTGTTTGAAGACTTCTTTTGAATAGGTCCTTCGTGATATTGCTTCACAAGATGTTCGGTTTCCCTAACAGACAAACTGTTTTTTACAATTTTTTCATAAAGGCTAATTTGATCTTCTTTTTGGTCAACATTTACCAAAGTCCTGCCATGCCCCATTGAAATAAAGCCATCTCGCATTCCTGTTTGTATAATGGGGTCCAGGCGTAATAAGCGAAGATAATTAGCAATGGTCGATCTTTTTTTACCTACCCGGTCACTTAATCTTTCCTGGGTCAAACCGATTTCATTGATTAATCGATCATAGGAAAGGGCAATTTCAATCGGATCCAGATCCTGACGTTGAATGTTTTCAACGAGTGCCATCTCAAGAGACTCCTGGTCATTGGCAATTCTAATGTATGCCGGTATTGTTTTAAGTCCAATTAATTTAGAAGCTCTATACCTTCTCTCCCCTGAAACTAACTGAAATTTGTTAAAGTGAGATTTTCTTACTGTAATTGGCTGAATAACCCCTAATTCCTTAATAGAGGAAGCCAGTTCCTGAATGGTATCATCATTAAAATGAGAACGTGGCTGAAAAGGGTTTACCTCAATAGTGTCAATATCGAGTTCTACTATATTGCCAACAACTTTATCGGCATTTCTATCCGATACCGAATTAATATCATTTTCAGGATCTTTAAGCAGAGCAGAAAGTCCTCTTCCCAAAGCCTGTTTCCTGGTTGCTTTCGCCATTATACCTTCTCTCTATTTTTTTTCAATAGTTCGTTGGCCATATTTAGGTAGTTTGTTGCACCTTTACTACTGGCATCATATTTTATGATACTTTCCCCATAACTGGGGGCCTCTCCCAAACGAACATTGCGTTGAATTATAGTGTCAAAAACCATATCAGAGAAATGTTTCTTAACCTCTTCCACAACCTGATTAGAAAGCCGCAACCTGGAATCGTACATGGTTAGCAGCATACCTTCGATATCCAATTCAGGATTGTGTATCCTTTGTACACTTTTTATCGTGTTTAATAATTTTCCAAGTCCTTCCAGAGCAAAATATTCGCATTGTATTGGAATAATTACTGAGTCAGCTGCTGTTAAAGCATTTAAAGTAAGCAGGCCCAGAGAAGGTGCGCAGTCAATTAGAATATAGTCGTATAATGCTCTTAAATCGCCAATGGCTTTCTTCATCATATATTCTCTTTCATCCTTGTCTACTAATTCTATTTCAATGGCTACGAGGTCTATATGCGCAGGAATTAAGTCAACATTAGGTGAGGAGGTGGTAATGATTGTTTCTCCAGCTGTCTTTGTATGCTCCATTAACTGGTATGTGCCAATTTGAATCTCATCTACATTAATACCTAATCCAGAAGTTGCATTGGCCTGGGGGTCGGCATCAATTAATAATACCTTTTTTTCAAGTACACCCAGTGAGGCAGCCAGGTTTACTGTGGTGGTGGTTTTACCAACCCCACCTTTTTGGTTTGCAATAGCAATAATCTTGCCCATAATTGAAGTAAGTTAGGGGTTAAAAATACGATTATTTACAATGCCCAAAAAAGTATTTTGTTAACACAAAGTGAATAACTCTGACAAAAGCGTTAAAGTTGGTTAAAGTATAGCGATTAGGGAACTGGGCCTGGTATCCCATCCAATTAATCTATTAAAATTTCAAGTATTTGGATAGCTGCATCACTTATTTTGGTACCTGGTCCAAATACAGCTGTGGTTCCGGCATCAAATAAATATTTATAATCCTGTTTAGGAATTACACCTCCTACAATTACCATGATATCTTCTCTGCCATATTTTTTTAACTCCTCTAAAACCTGTGGTACCAGGGTTTTGTGTCCGGCAGCCAAAGAAGAAACACCTAGAATATGGACATCATTTTCCACAGCTTGTTTTGCTGCCTCTGCAGGTGTTTGGAATAAGGGTCCTATATCAACATCAAACCCGAGATCTGCATATCCGGTAGCGACAACTTTGGCCCCTCGATCATGCCCATCCTGACCCATTTTCGCAATCATAATCCGAGGTCTTCGACCTTCCTGCGCTGCAAATTTATTCGCCAATTCCCTGGCCTTTTTAAAACTTTGGTCGTCCTTAATTTCTTTTGCGTACACTCCTGTAAACGATTGAATTTTTGCTTTATACCTTCCAAAAGCTACTTCCAGAGCATCACTAATCTCTCCCAAAGTAGCCTTAGCTCTGGCGGCTTCTATCGCTAAAGCTAACAAATTGTTTTCATCCTGACCTGATTTTGAAGTTGATTTATCTTTGGCAGCTTGTGTTAATTTTTTCAGGATGCGCTTTACTTTATCATTGTCTCTTTCCCTTTTTAATATTTCTAATCGTTCTATTTGTTGTCTTCGTACCTCTGCATTATCTACCTCCAAAATCTGCAATTCATCTTCTTCTTCCAACTGATATTTGTTGACACCAACAATGATATCTTGTCCGCTGTCTATACGAGCCTGTTTTTTAGCGGCAGCTTGTTCAATCCGCATTTTGGGTATACCCGCTTCAATTGCTTTGGTCATACCACCATGCTCCTCAACTTCCTGAATAAGATTCCAGGCCTTTTTCGCCAATTCATGTGTCAAATATTCTACATAATAGCTCCCGGCCCAGGGGTCGACCGTTTTTGTAATTTTTGTTTCTTCCTGCAGATAGATCTGAGTATTTCTGGCAATACGCGCGGAAAAGTCAGTAGGTAAGGCAATAGCCTCATCCAAGGCATTAGTATGGAGACTTTGAGTGCCTCCCAGGGCAGCTGCCAATGCCTCTATGGTGGTTCTTGCAACATTGTTGAAGGGATCTTGTTCGGTAAGACTCCATCCACTGGTCTGACAGTGAGTCCTAAGTGATAAGGATTTTTGATTTTTAGGATTAAACTGTTTAACGAGTTTAGCCCAAAGCATTCTTCCCGCCCTTAATTTGGCAATTTCCATAAAATGATTCATCCCAATAGCCCAGAAAAAAGAAATCCTGGGAGCAAAATGATCAATATCCAGACCTGCTTTTAAACCAGTTCTAATATATTCTAGTCCATCCGCCAAAGTGTAGGCAAGTTCAATATCGGCAGTGGCGCCGGCTTCCTGCATATGATAACCGGAAATACTTATACTGTTAAATCTGGGCATATATTTACTGGTAAATTCAAAAATATCTGCAATTATTTGCATAGAAGGCGTAGGTGGATAGATGTAAGTATTTCTAACCATAAATTCTTTTAATATGTCATTTTGAATGGTCCCTGCGAGTTGTTCGGGAGTAACTCCTTGTTCTTCTGCGGCAACTATATAAAAAGCCATAATTGGCAGTACCGCACCATTCATGGTCATTGATACAGACATCTTATCCAAGGGAATACCGTCAAACAATATTTTCATATCCTCAATTGAATCTATAGCAACCCCCGCTTTACCTATATCTCCAACCACTCGTTCGTGATCACTATCATATCCTCTGTGGGTGGGCAAATCAAAAGCAACAGATAAACCTTTTTGACCGGCTGCCAGATTGCGCCTGTAAAAGGCATTACTTTCATGTGCCGTAGAGAAACCGGCGTATTGTCGAATGGTCCATGGTCTTCGTACATACATCGTAGAATATGGGCCTCGTAAATTTGGGGCAATGCCGGCTGCAAAATTAAGATGCTCTAAATCTCTTATGTCATTTTTTGAAAAAATGGATTTTACCGGGATATCTTCAGCAGTTATAAAGTCTGGTTTTTCTGATTCATTTTCCCCAATAGAATCAACAGGTTTTAAATTTAGGTGTTGCAGTTGTTTTCTACTCATGATCCAATCTTATTTTTTCTGACGATTCTGATAATCTAATCTCCAATATTGGTTCAATAATGGTCTTCCTGGGATCATTTTTGGCGAAAGGATTTCTTTGTAATTCCTGCTTCATTTTGTCCATTTCGCTGAGGTATTTATTGCTGCCTACCAATACTTCATCTCCGGCGTCAAAACGAATTTGTTGTTTAAGTGCACTTTCCTTTATTTTCCTTTGAATATTATGCGCTTTTAATTGTTTTAAAAAGCCATCACCTTGCTCAATTTGTTTAAAAATATCCAATGCTTTAACTGCAAGTTGTTGCGTAAGCACCTCTATATAATAAGAGCCGTCTGACGGATTCGCGATTTTGTCAAAATAGCTCTCACTTTTTAAAATCAGCAATTGATTTCTGGATATTCTATCCGCAAATTCATTGTTTTCATGATATATAACGTCATATGATAAATTATAAACTGTATCAGCCCCACCAAGCATTGCAGACATACATTCTGTAGTAGTCCTGAGTAGATTTACATTGTAGTCATATATAGTCTTGTTTCGCTTTGAGGGGCAAGCCAAAATATGACAATCTGTATGAATTCCAAATTCAACTGCAAGGGTTTTCCAGAGTAGGCGCAGGGCCCTTAATTTAGCAATCTCAAAAAAGTAATTTCCATCTACAGCCATTTTAAAGCAAACCTTCAGATCAGAGCGCAATAGTTTTTTCTTATTCAAGAAGTTAAGGTATTCAGTTGCGTGTCCAATAGCATAAGCTAGTTGCTGCGTCCGGTTGGCTCCTGCATTTTGATAGAGTGAAACATCAATGCTTAAGGTTGGTGTGTTTTCAGCTTTATTTAGAATTTCTGCTAAGGCAGAATGGTCTGATTCAAAATCAGTAAACCAATTTCCAGTTCTACAAAAATTACCCAGAATATCAATATGAAAATAAATATTCCCTTTGGAGCTATCTGTATATGAAAGAAGATCTTTTATATACGCAACAGATAGAAATTGAAATTGAAAGTGTAAAGGGATTGTATTAATATCAATACCTTTCAAGATCTCCTTTGGTTTCAAATTTGGATGGACCAGGGTGAATATCAAACTCTCAACACCGCCTTTTATGGCCTTTTTAGCCCTTAGATTGGCCTCGGCGCCATCTGTAACGATAATGTGCTGTCCAATTAGCCAGTCAGAACCTGTAGTAGGAGAACTTATCGGGCTTGCGTCCAGATCATCGGCCATGTAAAAGGGTTTCACTTTAATGCCTTCCGGTGATTCCCATATCAGCGTTTCATTGTAATCTTCACCTTTTAGATCTGCCTGTATTTTTTGCTTCCAGGCTTGCCTGGAAACAGACGGGAAATCAGTAAACAGTTTTTCTTTATTCATTTCCTTTTTGTTTTGTACTATCCTCGTACTCAATCAAATAAATTTCCTCGTTCTTTTTTTTAAGATAATAGTTTTCCCGAGCAAATTTTTCCAATTCTTTGGGATCCGAGAGTTGTTCAATAATTTTTTTATCCTTGGCTATCTCTTCTTTCAGGAATTCCTGTGTCTTTTCCAATTTTTTGATTTCCTTTCTCAATTCCATATGAATAAGTAAGGAGTTTGTGTCAAAAAAAGCCATCCATATCACAAAGGCGGTTAACACCAGTACATAGATATTTGTAAGTATCCCAAACCATTTTTTATCTCTGATAGCTTTTAAACCCATTAGCTTAATTTTTCATTAATGATAGTGCGCACAATATCTACGGCTACCGTATTGTATTTATTATTAGGAATAATTATGTCTGCGTATTCCTTGGTAGGTTCTATGAATTGATCATGCATAGGTTTCAAAGTGGTTTGATATCTGTTTAAAACTTCCGACAAATCTCTTCCTCTTTCATTTATATCTCGTTTGAGTCTCCTTATGAGTCGTTCATCAGAATCGGCATGAACAAAAATCTTGATATCAAACATTTCTCTGATAAGTGGATTCGTCATGATCAAAATTCCCTCAATGATCATTACTTTTCTCGGGTGCGTTCTTATCGTATCTTTAGTTCTATTGTGTTTTGGAAAGGAGTATACTGGCTGATCAATGGGTTCTCCACGACGTAATTGGTTAAGATGTTCTGCCAAAAGCTCAAAGTCAATTGCCCTGGGATGGTCAAAATTAATTTTTGAACGCTCATCAAAACTGAGGTTCGACAGGTCATTATAATAGGAATCCTGCGATATTAAACCAACTTCTTCATTTGGAAGTTCGTTAATAATTTGATTAACAACTGTGGTTTTACCGCATCCTGTTCCTCCCGCAATTCCTATTATTAACATATTGGTTCAATTTGTATCAAAAATACAGATTTGGGATGATATTTATCCAGACAATCGTCTTCCATTTCTAACAGCATAATTAAAGCAACAAATTTGTTCATTACATGATAATTTTCATGTGCAGCTTAATAATTTAGGGATAATTTTGTGAAAATGAAATGATAGGTTGATCTGAATTGAGATAATTAAGACATTTATTAGGGAAAAAAGTATTGAGATTTGGCAATTCACATTTATTACCAAAATTCACCTAAAATAATTGCCATTTAATTCTGATAGGAATCATAAAATTTTATATAACTTAAAGGTCTTTCTAAAAAGATTATTAACCAGATTTAATTAAAACATCTATGAAAAATTGGTTTAAGGTTGTGGTAGACGATAATCAGGAGTTTAAGATAACCAGTGATGACATCTTGGAAATAGATGCCTTACAAACTTCACCCAATTCGTATCATATCTTAAAGCAAAATAAATCCTTTGCAGCCGAGATTACCAAAAAGGATTTTTATGGTAAAAATTATGGGGTTAATATTAACAATAGTTCTTATGAAGTTGTTATTTCTGATGGTCTGGACCTTTTGATTAGTGATATGGGTTTTGCACTTTCTTCTGCTAAAGATATTGATTCTATTTCAGCTCCGATGCCTGGTCTTATATTAGAGATACACGTTCAAACAGGACAGGAGGTGAATGAAGATGATCCTTTATTAATACTTGAGGCAATGAAAATGGAAAATGTAATTACCTCCCCAAGGGATGGGATTATTAAAAGTATTAGTGTAAAGAAAGGTGATACAGTTGATAAAAATCAATTATTGATTGAATTTGAATAAGAAATCATTTATGAAAAAAATATTAATTGCAAACAGAGGGGAAATTGCTATCAGGGTAATGCAAACTGCTCAAAAAATGGGGATTAAAACCGTGGCTGTCTATTCCAAAGCAGACAGGAACGCACCCCATGTGAAGTTTGCCGATGAGGCGGTCTGCATAGGCGAAGCCCCTTCCAATCAGTCATATTTGCTTGGATCAAAGATTATTGAAGTAGCTAAAAAACTTAATGTAGACGGGATTCATCCCGGATATGGGTTTTTAAGTGAAAATGCTGATTTTGCGGAAGAAGTAGAAAAAAATAATATCATATTTATAGGTCCAAAATCAAAAGCTATCCGAGTAATGGGCAGTAAACTGGCCGCCAAGGAAGCTGTTAAGAATTACGATATTCCCATGGTTCCCGGGATCGATGAGGCCATTACTGATATAAAGAAAGCTAAGGAAATTGCAAAAGAAATTGGTTTCCCTATTTTAATAAAAGCTTCCGCTGGCGGAGGTGGAAAAGGAATGAGGGTGGTTGAGGAAGAAAAGGAATTAGAATCGCAGATGAACAGGGCAATTAGCGAAGCCACATCGGCATTTGGTGATGGTTCAGTGTTTATTGAAAAATATGTGACCTCTCCAAGACATATAGAGATTCAGGTCATGGCAGACAGCCATGGAAATATCCTTTATTTTTTTGAACGTGAATGCAGCATTCAAAGAAGGCACCAAAAAGTAGTTGAAGAGGCGCCTTCTTCTGTGCTTTCACCGGAGTTAAGAAAAGAAATGGGTATTGCAGCAACCAAGGTTGCAAAAGCATGTGATTATCTGGGTGCGGGGACAGTGGAATTCCTGATGGATGCTGAACATAAATTTTATTTCCTGGAAATGAATACCAGGCTTCAGGTTGAACACCCGGTTACAGAATTGATCACCGGGGTGGATCTTGTAGAGCTTCAGATTAAAATCGCAAGGGGAGAAGCAATGAACATTAAACAGGAGGATCTCCATATTAATGGCCATGCTATAGAACTAAGGGTTTATGCCGAAGACCCGCTTAATGATTTCTTGCCAAGCGTAGGTACTTTAGAAACCTATAAATTACCCATAGGAAAAGGTGTACGTGTGGATAATGGTTTTGAAGAAGGAATGGATGTTCCAATCTATTATGATCCAATGTTGTCAAAATTAATCTCATATGGCAAGGACAGAGATGAAGCCATTCAAATCATGCTTAAGGCTATAGAGGATTATCAAATAGAAGGAGTCCAGACTACGCTGCCTTTTGGTAAATTCGTTTTTGAACATGAGGCCTTCAGATCAGGGAATTTTGACACTCATTTTGTTAAAAACTATTATTCTCCGGATGTGCTAAATAAAAAAGCGGAAGAAGAAGCCAGAATTGCTGCAGTAATAGCAGTTAAACAATATTTGGAAGATCAGAAAATCTTAAGAATACCAACAAACTAATATATGGACCCTAATTTAGAAAAATTAAAAGAAAGAATATCCCTTGCGCATATGGGTGGGGGACAAAAACGAATAGATAAACAGCACCAGAAGCACAAACTAACTGCGCGTGAAAGGGTAAATTATTTATTGGACGAAGGTTCATTTGAAGAGATGGGTATTTTGGTAACCCACCGTGCAACAGACTTTGGGATGGATAAAGAAATTTACTTTGGTGATGGAGTGGTAACCGGATATGGAACCATTAATGGTCGTTTAGTATATGTATACGCACAGGATTTTACTGTATTTGGTGGTGCCTTATCTGAAACCCATGCAGAGAAAATTTGTAAAGTAATGGATCTGGCCATGAAAGTTGGCGCTCCTGTTATTGGTTTAAACGATTCGGGAGGGGCCCGGATTCAGGAAGGCGTGAAATCTTTAGGGGGATATGCAGATATTTTTTATAGAAATGTTCAGGCTTCCGGAGTTATACCACAGATCTCAGCCATTATGGGACCTTGTGCCGGAGGCGCAGTTTATTCACCGGCTATGACAGATTTTACTATAATGGTAGAACAAACCAGTTATATGTTCGTAACAGGACCAAACGTCGTAAAAACTGTTACTAATGAAGAAGTTACTTCAGAGGAACTGGGTGGCGCTAGTACGCACTCCACTAAATCCGGGGTTGCACATAAAACCTCTGCTAATGACGTGATTTGTCTGGAAGATGTTAAAAAATTGCTGAGTTATCTGCCCCAGAGTAACAGGGAGAAACCAGTCTCTTTAGCTTATGATTTGGGCGATGAGGTACGCGATGAACTTTCCGATATTATTCCTGATAATACGAATAAGCCATATGATATGCATGATGTCATTAATGGTATTATTGACGAAGAATCCTTTTATGAGATTCATAAAGATTATGCCGAAAACATTATTGTAGGCTTTGCAAGGCTGGCTGGCAGAAGTATAGGTATAATTGCCAATCAACCAATGTTTCTTGCCGGGGTTTTGGACGTAAATAGTTCAGTGAAAGCAGCCAGATTTGTGAGATTTTGTGATAGTTTCAATATTCCTTTATTGGTATTGGAAGATGTACCAGGATTTTTACCGGGTACGGATCAGGAATGGAATGGTATTATTGTGCATGGCGCTAAACTGCTTTATGCCTTTAGTGAAGCCACTGTTCCCAGGGTAACTGTTATCACCAGGAAGGCTTATGGCGGAGCCTATGACGTAATGAATTCCAAACATATTGGTGCCGATTTTAACTTTGCCTGGCCTTCCGCAGAAATCGCTGTGATGGGAGCAAAAGGGGCGAGTGAGATTATTTTCAGGAAAGAAATCATGATTGCAAAGGACCCGGGAAAGAAGCTGGCGGAAAAAGAAGCAGAGTATGCTAAAAAATTCACCAATCCATTCAGGGCAGCCAGAAGAGGTTTTATTGATGAAGTGATCTTGCCCAAAAATACCAGGAGAAAACTAATCAAGGCTTTTAGTATGCTTGAGAATAAGGAAGTATCTGCCCCAAAACGAAAACATGGAAATATTCCGTTGTAATGTTTAAAAAGAGTATTTAATTATAAGTTAAGTTGGTAAATATACCACACCGCTTGATGAGTCTTTGGAAGCTCCTGTTACTGTTTTAAGCACATTAATTTCCTGCTCAACGCGCAGTATCCCCATTAATGCAAAGATCAATGCTTCCTTGTATTCTATTAATTTCTTTGAGGGTATAACAAGACTTACCGCTGGCGCCAATTTTGACTGTAGTAGTTCCATCATAAACTGGTTTAGAGCACCGCCTCCTGTAACAAAAAGAGTACTTTGATCTTTTGTTGCATTCATTTTTATTTGCATTACAACCTGCTCACAGATATGATGCACTGCTGTATGTAATAAGTTTTCTATAGTATCCTTGGTATCAATGACGGGCACAACCTTTTCTATAAACCATTCGTATCCGGTAGATTTTGGAAAAGGTAGTTTGTAATATGATAGTTGGTTTAATTGTTCCAGCATATCATTGTTAATACCTCCCTTGCTGGCCAGCATACCATTATCATCATAAGATAGTCCAATTTTTTGTGTTATATGGTTTAATATCATGTTTGCCAATCCAATATCATAGGCTATTCGCTTACCCTCGTATTCAAAGGATACATTGGCTATTCCACCCAGATTCAGGCAAAAATCATAATTGCCAAAAAAAAGCAGATCTCCTATAGGTACCAGAGGAGCCCCTTCTCCACCTAGCGAAACATCATTGGATCTAAAATCGCAGACGGTTTTATGCCTGCTTATGTTTGCAAGGTGTTGTCCGGATCCAATCTGAAATGTTAAACCCTGTTCCGGTTGGTGGTGTGTTGTATGGCCATGACTGGATATAATGTCTACTTCAAGACCCTTTTCTTCAATAAACTCCCTGGCCTGTTGCCCTAACCAGCTTCCGTAAGTGTTATGTAATATTAATAATTCATCTGCCGGCAGATCTATTGAATTTTGCAAACGCGCGCGCATATCCGCATCATAGCTGATGGCTCGTGTTTCCTTAATTTCAAATTTCCATCGATCAAGTTTCTTCCAGATATGACAATAAGCCAGATCGAGTCCGTCCAAAGAGGTGCCGGACATCAGGCCCAATACTTTGTGAATTTTCATGATATTATTTCATCAAGAGTTATCGGTAGGCTACCATTAGCGATTACCTTTCCTAAAAAGTGTTGTGCCGCATTCTGCTGAAAAACTTCAAAATTTTGATATGCCAGCACTACGGCCGCTGTTTTTTCTATTTGAAGAAGGTTTAAAACATAAGGATTTCCAAATAGATATAAAATAACGTTTTTTGTTTCAATTATTTCTTTTAGGAACCTTAAATGCTCTTCAGGAATGCCAAAATTGTTTTGAGGTTTTACCAAAGGTGGATATAACGCAATCAAGACATTTTCAATATCGGACACTTTCTTCCGGATAAATTCTGTCTTATACTCAGTGGTGGAAAAACAATCAAATTCAATATCCTTTTTTATAAATTGAAAAAAAGAATTATTGTTCTCATAAGCTATTTCAATCGCAGTGAACTCATTAAGCGCAAAGAATTTTATATTCTTTGGCGAACCCTTAAGCAGGGTAAGACTGTGTTGAGCAAGCTGTAGATTTAGAGCAGCCGGGTCTGATAATCCCAGCTCTGAATTTCCAGTTGCTTTGTTGATCGCCTTTTCCTTTAGTTTCCATATTCTTTCAAAGCTCAATTCAATTTGTTCTTCTGACGCATTTTGTAAAATGGTCTCTATACCCTCAGCAACATGCTCAGCGAAACATAAAACATCATTACCGGCATCAAACGCTACCCATTCTAATTCGCCTTTTTTTGGGAACATTTTGGAAACAGCATGCATATTCAATGCATCGGATACCACTAATCCCTGGAATCCCAATTCCTCCCGTAAGACCCCTTTAATTATTTTCTTTGAAATGGAAGAAGGTTCCATTGAGCCATCAGCGAGGCTGGGTACTGCAAGATGCCCGACCATAATAGATTCGATCCCGTTTTGTATTAAGTGATTAAACGAATACAACTCGTTCTCAAAAAGTTCCTCTTTGGATTTGTTGATCACGGGCAGGCCCAGATGAGAATCTGTAGCTGTATCCCCATGCCCCGGAAAGTGTTTGGCGCTGGTAAGTATACCTCCACTTTGCAGTCCTTTAGCTAAAGCGAGAGATTTTCGGGCAACATTGTATTTATCATTTCCAAATGATCTATAGCCTATCACTGGATTTTCGGGATTACTATTAATGTCGGCTACAGGGGTAAAATTCCAATGTATTCCTGCCTGCTTGCAGTCATTGGCTATATTTCTGCCAACTTCTGTAATATCTTCGTCATTATCATTTATTGCACCCAGAGTTATGGCATATGGGTATTGTGGCGTGTTTTCTACCCGCATCGCCAGTCCCCATTCAGCATCAATACTAATTAATAAGGGGTATTTGGCAACTTCCTGGTAACGTCTAATAAGGCTTTTTAGAACGTTATAACTATCCTTATTATAAACTACCTTTTTCTTCCCTTCATAATTAGTTGCGGCACTAGCCCTGGAATGAAAAAAACAAAGCCCTCCAATATGGTGTTTTGCTATTAAATCCTGTAGCTTTAATATTTCTTCTTCGCTGTCATTGATAAATGCGGCAGGCATAAAAAGCTGACCAACTTTTTCCTTTAGCGTGAGTGTTTTTTTAGCTGTTGGATAGTCCATAGTATCATGCCTCCGGATTTGCTCCTTTTTTTCCATAATCTGCTGGATATTTTAAGTATTTTAAAATGAATATTGCCGGAAGTGCACCTATCACCACCCATATAAAGAATCCATCATAGCCCAACCATTCCTGTACGTAACCACTAATCAGGCCGGGAAGCATCATACCAAGAGCCATAAATCCGGTGGCAAGAGCATAATGCGAAGTTTTGGAAGCGCCTTCGGCAATATAAATCAGATAGACCATAAAACCAGCGATCCCAAAACCATAACCAAATTGTTCAAGAACCACAGTACTAATAACAGCAAATTTATTTGTGGTATTTGTTATCGCCAAAAAAGCGTAAAATGCGTTGGGAATATTTATGGATAGTACCATGGGTAACATCCATTTTTTTAATCCATCTCTCGAGATTAATATCCCGCCTAAAATACCTCCTACTGTAAGCATAATAACGCCAATAGTACCGTATATATAACCAACCTCGGAAGTGGTATAGCCCAGCCCTCCTTCAGATCTGGAATCTAAGAAAAAAGGGGCGGCCATTTTTACCAGTTGTGATTCTCCGAATCGGAAGAAAAGTACGAAAGCCAGGGCTATACCCATGCCTTTTTTGCTGAAAAAAGTTCTAAATACCTCAAAAAAACCAGCAGGTTTTTGTTTTTCAATGGCTTCTGAAGATTCGAACTTAGGGGTTACAAAAAAGTTGGTAAGCGTTAAGCTAAACATTAATAAGGCAGCAGCAATCATTGTAACAGACCATGCCTTGGTATTATCTCCATAATAATTTTCTAAAAACCCGGCCAGAATAACCAAAAGCCCTTGTCCGGTAACATTGGCCAGCTTGTAGAAAGTGCTCCGAATACCAACAAAAAAAGATTGTCTATCCTGAGTTAAACCTATCATATAATAACCGTCAGAGGCAACATCATTTGTGGCGGAGGCAAAGGCGGCCATCCAGAAACAGGCCAAAGTGGTAACAAAAAATATGTTGGTTGGAAGAAATAATCCTACACCAAGTAGGGCCAAGGCAACCAGAAGTTGTGTAAATAAAAACCAATTTCTCTTAGTGCTTATAATGTCTACATAAGGACTCCACAGGGGTTTTATGACCCACGGAAGATATAGCCAACTGGTATACAGACCAATATCCGCATTACTTATGCCAAGTTTTTTGTACATAATAACGGATACAGTAACAACTAAAACAAAAGGGAGGCCTTGGGTAAAATAGAGCACAGGTATCCAGATCCAGGCACGTTTATTTTTTTGTATCATGTTGGTTTATTTAGTCTAAATGTATGACAATTGGCTTACTTTCTTTTCTAAACTTATCGGTAAAAGTGACTGCAATATTTTTTCTTTGGTCAATTAGCCCTTTTCCAAGGTTGAAGGAGTTGCTGTTGTCCATGAATATTTGGCCAATAATATTTTCAGGCTTACAGAGGGGTGGTTTATTAGGATTTTTCATATTATAAATAGTGGCAAATCGGATAATTTCTTTGCTCGCGAATTTGAATGTTAATTTTAGATAATTGTCTTTATCAAGTATAATATCCAATTCCGGTAAAGGTTGGTCTTCAATGATAATTAATGGTGAAACGGGCGTAAAGGAGGGATAGGAGTACAATTTATTTTTGATATATTTTACGACATCTTCGTTGCCGGACATAAGTGATCTGGCACTAAAAAAGACATTACCCTGAACAGCTTCTGTTTTTCTTGCCAACTGCAACTGTTTTGGTAATTCTTTCATCTTATTCCAGGCTTTGTCGCTGTTGTTTCTTACTTTATAAGCACCATTACCTACGTAAAGATTCGAGTTTTTATGATTTTCTGCCCACCAGTCAATGAGTATCCGATGGGAGGCTACCGGTAACTTTAAGCTCCAGTATATCTGGGGGACCAAATAATCTATCCATCCTTTTTCCATCCATAATATGGGATCTGCATAAAGATCTTCATAAGTGGTTTGGCCGGCTTTCGTGTTTGAACCTTTTGGATCAGTAGCTATGTTCTTCCAAACCCCAAACGGACTTATACCGAATTGCACCCAGGGTTTTTGTTCTTTTATCACCTGATGGACCTGCTTCACGAGGGTAT
Source organism: Eudoraea sp. (assembly GCF_049669105.1). Taxonomy (NCBI): domain Bacteria; kingdom Pseudomonadati; phylum Bacteroidota; class Flavobacteriia; order Flavobacteriales; family Flavobacteriaceae; genus Eudoraea; species Eudoraea sp. The sequence goes on along the minus strand of NZ_JBATKE010000258.1, from coordinate 26,171 downwards.
CAATATTACTTCTACGCCAATCTTCCAGAGATAATTGGGTTTGGTTATTGGATAAATAGGTTAATGAATCATTAAATACTTCATTATTAATGGTGTAGGGATAGAAGTAATCATCAAAATGAATGGCGTCTATATCGTATTGGTTAATCACTTCTTCAATAATGGAAACCATATGTTTCTGCACCTCAGGCAATCCCGGGTCATAATAATATTTTTTACCATACTTAATCATCCAATCCGGGTGCTTATAATAATCGTGAGATACCGAAAGCACTTCAGTATTCATGTCGAAGGTGGCTCTGTAAGGGTTAAGCCATGCATGAAATTCAAAACCCCGAACATGGGCCTCTCTTATGAGCCAATTCAAGGGGTTTTGATCTGTTTCCGGGGCAATGCCTTCTTCTCCGCTTAAAAAACGAGACCATGGCGAAAGATTTGATTCGTATAAAGCATCACCAGCGGTGCGTATTTGTACGACAACGGCATTAAAATTAAGATCTTTATAAAAATCCAGAATACGCAAGTATTCTTCTTTTTGCTTTTCCCAGGGATCACCCCCTCTTTGAGGCCAGTCGATATTGGCCACTGTGGCAATCCAAACTGCTCTGAATTCCGTTTTGGGGATTGTGTTTTTATGTTTAATCAGGCTGCAAGATGACAGTGAGATTAAAATAAAGATCCCAAATTTTTTTAGCATCAATTGCGTTTAATTCCCCGCCTCTTCTATTTTTCGTTGGAAGAGGCAGGTTTATTTAGCCTAAGATTATTAATTGAATTTATAACGAACAAATCCTTCCATGGCCTCGTATTCTGCCATTCCCAATGCGTTGTACTTTTCGGCGGTCTCTGTATTGCGTTGTTCCGCTCTTTGCCAGAATTCCCTTTGATCGTTTCCAGGGAACATAGCACTGTCTTTTTGGGATTGATGCTTAAAAATAGCACTCTTTTTGCGTTCCATATCCATTGGGCCAATAGGTATGGTCATCTCCATGTCTGCAATATCCCATTCCTGCCATGCGCCTCTATATAGCCAAACATAGCAATCATTTATCCATTCTGCTTTTTCCTCTACCAACCTGTCTAAGGCGCTGTAAATAATCTGGAGACATACGCGGTGAGTGCCATGAGGATCAGAAAGATCTCCTGCTGCAAATATTTGGTGGGGTTTTACTTTGTTCAGCAGATCATAAGTTATCTGTACATCTTCTTCAGAATAAGGTTTCTTTTTAACTGTTCCTGTTTCGTAAAAAGGAAGGTTTTGAAAGTGGGCATTCTTTTCTTTAACACCGCAGTATCTGCAGGCAGCCAGGGCTTCCCCTTTTCTAATTAGTCCTTTAAAATTTTGAATTTCCGGACTGTCCACCTGTCCTGGCTTTTTGTTATCAATGAACTCCCTTACTTTCTTAAATTGTTCCAGTAAAGCACTGTTATCTTTTTGAATGTCCTTTGCGAAATCGAGAAAGCGAATTACTTCATCATCAAAAACCGCTATATTACCAGAGGTCTGATAGGCCACATGAACTTCATGGCCCTGATCCACTAACCTTAAAAGTGTACCTCCCATGGAAATTACATCATCATCCGGATGGGGACTAAAAATTAACGAAGTTTTTGGGTAAGGATCTTTTCTTTCAGGTCTTTGACTATCATCGGCATTTGGTTTACCACCCGGCCAGCCGGTAATAGTCCGCTGCAATTGATTGAAAACAATTAGATTGATATGTTCTGCAGATCCTATTTCGGCAACTAAATTCCCCATCCCATGCTCATTATAGTCTTCATTGGTTAATTTTAGGATTGCCTTATTGAGTTTTTCAGAAAGCCAAATGGATGCCCCCTTGATTAATTTGTCATTCCAATCACATTCGCTTACCAGCCACGGCGTGCTTATCCTTGTAAGCGAGGAAGCGGCTGCATGGTCAATTATGAAATCACATGCGTCATGGTGCTGAAGAAAAGTTGCCGGTACAGATTCTCTTATTGGTCCTTCAACAGCTTGCCTAAGTACATTTGCTTTTCCTTCTCCCCAGGCCATCAAAATAATTCGCTTTGCCGCCATAATTGAGCCAACACCCATGGTAATTGCTTTTGTAGGAACATTTTCCAAACCGAAAAAATCACTTGCCGCATCTAGTCGCGTAACTCTGTCAAGTCTGACGATTCTAGTTTTACTATTTAGGGAAGAACCTGGTTCATTAAAACCTATGTGTCCCGTGCGGCCAATCCCAAGAATTTGGATGTCAATGCCACCAGCGTCTATAATTTTTTTCTCGTAGTTAACACAGAAATCCCGAACATCTTCCTTATCTAAGGTCCCATCCGGGATGTTGATATTACTTTTTTTGATATCAATATGATCAAATAAATGTTCATTCATAAAACGCACATAGCTATGAATAGAATCGGATTCCATCGGGTAGTATTCATCCAGATTGAATGTGATTACATTTTTAAAACTCAGGCCCTCTTCTTTATGAAATTTTACCAGGAATTCATACATTTTCGTAGGTGTGGAACCCGTTGCTAGTCCCAATACTACATTTTTCCCCAGCTTTTGTCGCTGTCTAATCAGTTCTGCAATTTCATTGGCAACAAAAAAGGATGCCTGTTCAGAACTTTCGTGAATGAAGGTGCTAATTTTTTCAAATTTCCGGGACTCTTCGTCGGTTGGAAAGTTCATTGCGCTTGGTTTTGTGAGTGTTCGTGCCATCTTAGCTACTTGTATTTTGATTCTTTGACGCAAAGATAAATAAATAAATTAAAATGTGCGATATAATGCAATATATTTTGCAATAAAACGCAATTATTTCTATTGTATTGGAAATAAACAGCAAAAAACAGCAAGTAAATTTATTTTGACTATCTTTGTAAGCAGTAATTAATAGGATTCAATTTATGTTAAAGGAAGAGCGTCAGCTGGCCATATTAAATGAAGTAGAGCTTCACAATCGGATATTATTGACAGATATAGCAGAAAAACTGAATGTATCTATAGATACTGCAAGGAGGGATGTCAAAGAACTGGATGCCGTGAACAAATTGCGGAAAGTACATGGCGGTGCTATATCTCTTGGCTTTACCGGCTTGGCGAGTAGTAATGCAAACATTTATGCACTTGAGGAAAAGATAACTATTGCTCAAAAGGCAATTGGTCTTATCCGTGAAGGAAGCGTCATATTCATTGACGGGGGTACGACATGTCTCGAACTTGTTCGTTTAATTCCGCCACAACTTAAGCTTACATGTTTTACATTAAGTCTTCCTGTGGCCTGGCAATTGCTTTCCAACCCGGATATTAAAGTAATTTTAATAGGAGGTGAGATTTCCAGAGATGCACAAATATCTATCGGGGCCTATACAGTTCATCAATTATCTGAGATCAGATTTGATTACAGTTTTATCGGAACTGGTTATGTTGATGCAATACACGGTTTAACCGAGTTTGATTGGGAGATTGTTCAGATGAAGAAGGCGGTTATCAATGCATCCAAAAAAACGGTACTTTTGTGCATATCTGAAAAGCTGAATTCACAGCATCAATATAAGACCTGTGATATTAACTCCATTAACACAATGATTACCGAATTGGCACCAGATAATAATCTTCTTAATCTCTACAGAAACCAGGATATTCATCTTCTATAATATGTCGGATTATATTAAAATTACGGAAACCCCTTCAGATTATACAGATTTGGAACTTATGAACACCCAATCTATACTGGAGAATATCAATAATGAAGACCGGAAAGTAGCAGAGGCAGTTCAAAAGGTAATTCCTCAGCTTACAATACTTGTCGATGCTCTGGAAACACGTTTTTACGAGGGAGGTCGTTTGTTCTACATAGGCGCAGGAACAAGTGGGCGTTTAGGTATTTTAGATGCTTCAGAAATCCCTCCAACTTATGGGATGCCTCATGATAGGGTCATAGGCCTGATTGCCGGGGGAGATTCTGCCATTAGAAAAGCAGTGGAATTTGCCGAAGACGATACTAAACAGGCCTGGTTAGACCTTAAATCTTATGCTATTTCCAAAAAAGACGTTCTTGTAGGTATAGCAGCGTCAGGTACAACACCTTATGTCCTTGGGGGTATTTCCGAAGCAAAAAAACATGGGGTATTAACGGCGGGGATTACCAATAATCCCGGTTCACCTTTGGCAACTATATCTGATATCCCTGTAGAAATCAATGTAGGACCTGAATTTGTTACAGGGAGTACTCGGATGAAAAGTGGTACTTCACAGAAACTTGCGTTGAACATGATTAGCACTGCCTTAATGATCAGGGTAGGCAGGGTGAAGGGAAATAAAATGGTAAATATGCAGCTGAGCAACAACAAATTAGTGGACAGGGGAACACGATATCTAATGGAGGGTTTACACCTGAGTTATGAAGAGGCAGAAAAGGCCCTCAACCAATACGGATCAGTTAAAAAGGCATTGGATGCGCTTAAAAAATAAGTTTATTTTACAATCGAATTTACTTCCTGAACAGTGACCATTTTGGCACCTGAATTCCCCCATGAATTAAGCACATAATTCATTACATCGGCTATTTCGTCATCTTCCAGGCCTAAAGGCATCATAGTGTTGTTGTAGGTAACACCATTAACAGTAAGTTCACCCATACGACCGTATTTTACGCCCTGGATACTTGCTTCCCTGTTGTTCATTAAATAATCAGAATCAGCGAGAGGAGGATAGGTGTACGCCACACCTTCTCCGGTTTCTAAGTGGCATGTAACACAGAAATCACTATAGATATCTTTACCCCTTTGAATGCTCTCTTGCAACTCCTTATCCTGAAACAGGAAATAGGCCAAGCACGAGACTATGATTAGATAGCTACTGATAAAAAACTTCACAGGATAATTACTTTATGGAGACTACTAATTATTGAACTCAGCCATTTAGATTGGTTGTTATTGTTTTGGGACTAATTTATAAATGCCTTTTCCTTCAACAGCAACATAAATAAAGCCATCCGGGCCCTGGCGAACATTTCTCACACGGCCGATATCTTCCATAAGTTTTTCCCGATAAGTAACCTCATTACCATTTAGTTCAAGACGTTCCAGATACTGAAAAACAAGTGATCCTACGAGCAAATTACCTTTCCAGGCGGGATATTTATCTGAAGTTACAAACGTCATTCCACTTGGAGCAATAGAAGGAACCCAATAGTGAATGGGTTGTTCCATCCCTTCCATCTCAGTTTGATCTGTTATTGGAGTACCACTATAATTAATGCCGTAGGTAATTACAGGCCAGCCATAGTTGGCTCCTTTTTTTACAATATTTATTTCGTCCCCACCCTGTGGTCCGTGTTCATGGATCCATATGGCTCCTGTTTCCGGATGTTTAACCATGCCTTGTGGGTTTCTGTTTCCATAAGTATAAATAGCTTTTTTAGCATTTGATTCATTAAAAAATGGATTATCCTCAGGGATTCTTCCATCATCATAAATTCGGTAGATCTTACCACAATCCCGCGTGATATCTTGAGGGTTTATATCGCGTTCCCCACGTTCCCCTATGGAAAAATACAAATAACCTTGATCGTCAAATTCTAATCTGGATCCAAAGTGTTGACCTTTTGTAGTGTTAGGCGAAGCTTTATAAAGTATCTCATTGTCTGTTAATGAGTTACCATTTAATTTAGCGCGCATAATTGCAGTATTGCCACCTTTGTCTTCTCCTTCTTCAGAGGCAAAGGAAAAGTAAATCCAACCCGTATTTTCATAATCCGGATGAAGTTCTATGTCCAATAAACCGCCTTGGCCTCTATTATAGACTGCAGGGCCATTTGTTATCGTTGATTTTTGGCCATCTTTAAATAGAATGAGTTCACCTGATTTTTCGGAAATTAACATACTGCCATCAGGCAAAAACACCATACCCCATGGAATTTGGAGCCCATCAATTATTAATTCAGCGGTAAAAGTGGTTTCACCGGGTGTATTTATGTCATTATCTGCTTTTTGTCCACAAGACAAATTGGTCATTACAACGAATAAATACAGGACTTTGATACTATTTTTCATATTAGAGCGTTAAAATTAAATAATAAGTAGGCGATTTTAAAGCCTAAAGATAAAGAGAAATTATAAGTTTAAATAATTACGCTGTAGAATATACTGATCCCAAATCACGCATATTCTTGCCATAACACGAATTAACCTATGCTCCAAAAAAACTCAAGGCAACTTGTGTATGCCGTGCTATTACTCGCGCTTTCAATTGTGGGTACTTCGGCTATAGCGAATACCAAAGTTTATGAGCTTATATCGGAAATAGCAACTGCAGAAGATGAAGCTAATTCTTTATCTGAATCTACTGCTGCCGCAGTTGAACCCATTTTACAAAGTCCGGCATTAACTGAATCCTATTTGAACGCTCCTATGTTCATTACTATTATACAAGGGGCTAATGAAGAAGTAGTTTGCCCCAATGATGGCAGCACCCTTGCAAAATTCTTTTTATGCGGTACCAGTGATATCCGTACAATAACCCTAAGTCAGAGTGGGAGCAGTTATGAATGGCAAAAACTTGACCCTAACAGATGTGCCTTGTCGGTTATTGCTGATTGCGCAAATACTAATAATACCTGTTATGATACTGTAGGAACCGGGTCAACCTATAACTTAAGTTCTTCCGGAGAATTTCGGGTACGTGTAGATGGTGGTCAATATTACTATTTTAAATCCTCTTTGAACCCATTAAATCCGCAACTGATTCATGAGGATATTATTTGTGGTAACCCGGGAAGGGTGGAGGTAACCAATGTCCCTGCCGGATATGAGTACAGCCTAAATAACTCAGCAGGCCCCTATCAGGATGATCCATATTTTGATATCACTACGGCCGGAAATTACACCGTTTGGGTACGTTTAAAAAATGTTTCTGGCAGTGCCTGTCTGTTTCCCTCAAATGTGCAAACAGTACTGGACCTTGATATTACTGTAGATGTTACTGCAAATGATATTTTGTGTAGCGGTGAGTTAGGAAGTATAGATGTACAGGTAACCGGTGTTCCCGGCTTTTATACCTACCGTCTTTTAAAAGCGGGTGTCACAGTCGATACTTTTGGACCGGACTCGGCCAGTAGTTATTCTTTTGCTAACGTGAGTCCTGGGGTTTATAGCGTAAGAGTGGAAACAAATAAATGTAATGAACTCATTACATTAGATATAAATAATGATCCTATTGATATAGGAAGTGGAATTAGCCCCTTGGCGGTTTCTGCAACAGCATCGGATAGTTTTGGTTGCGGAGCGGCTTCGGTAGATGTTACCATAGACACCTCAGGAGGTACGTCACCTTATAGATTTAGTTTAGATGGAGGCGGCAGTTTTAGTGCGCCCTATGCAAGTACGGCAATGTTTACGGTAACTTCTGCCGGGACATACAACATTCTTGTTGAAGATGCCAACGGCTGTACAAAGACTGCAAATATAGACGTTGAGGATTTACCACCCCCGATTTTTAGTATTACAACGCAGGATGCGAATTGTGGTGGGGTAAATGACGGTCGAATTACGGTAAATGTGACGAATGGCTTTGGATATAATCTTGAATTCAGCAATGACAATGGATCTAATTACCAGGGTAGTAATGTATTTAATAATTTAACACCGGGCAGTTACGATGTTATCATCCGCTATCAGCAGGGTTCTTTTGTATGTACAACTCCGTCATCTACAGAAACAGTTGGGACACCATCAAATATTACAGGTACTGCCACACCCAATTCCATTCCTACTTGTTTAAATGAGAATGGCGGACAGATTACAATTTCAGGAGTAGCCGGCGGGACAGCCCCATATGACTACAGCATTGGTGCCGGTTTTAGTCCTACCACGGTTTATTCTAATCTCGGAGTGGGAACATATACACCACAAATCAGAGATGCCAATGGTTGTGTAGAAAGTCTGCCTCCAATAGTCTTTAATGCCTTAGACAAGCCAACGGATATGGACTTTACCATTTCCAGTATTGATTGTTTAACGAGTAGTGCTTCAGTTACCGTTGCTGTTACAGATGGCGCAGCCCCCTATACCTTTGAAATTATTGCGCCAGCGATCAGTGCAATTAACAATGGGAATAATCCTGTTTTTACCGGTCTGGGACTGGGAACTTATACTTTTAGGGTAACTGACAATGCAGGGTGTAGTTATGACGAAGTTTTTGCAATTACTGATATTAGTTCCATTGCAGTCCAGGCCCAGGCTACGAAGGTTGTAACCTGCGTGGGAGACAGTGATGGTGAAGGTCGCTTCCTGGTAGACGGATTTGATACCACTTACAGATATCAGATTGATGCAGGTCCGGTATTTAACGGACAATCAGGGGGTATAATAAATGTAACTGGTTTAACCGCAGGAAGTTATACGATAACAGTTACGGACGAAGACACCAACTGTGCCGATACTGCTACTCTGGTTATTCAAGAGCCTGCCGTAGCCTTTGCTATAAGCAGTCTCAATGTTACTCCAATGAGTTGTCAGAATGGGAATATAGGGAGAGTTACCATAAATACGGTAGGTGGTTGGGGAGGTAATCGATATACCTTAATACAACCAAATGGTACTCCTAGAGGACCAAAAAATGGAAATACCTTTTCAAACCTGTCTCAAGATGGTTTGTATCAGGTAAGTGTTACCGATGCCAATGGTTGTACGGTAACAGATAGTTTTACATTAACAATTTTAAATTCGCCTACGCTGACCTTAGACGCAGCTGCTTCGGATTTCTGTTATGACAATGTGGATGCCGCTACACTTGCCGTAAATGCAGCAGGAGGTCTACCCCCATATCAATTCAGAGTAAACGGAGGCCCTTTAGGTGGTGCAAGTACTTTTAATAATCTGACGCCAGGCACCTACAACATTGAAGTAATAGATGCCAATGATTGCCGGGATAATATTACTTTAACCATAGAGCCGGAAATCACAGCCAGCGGTACTATAATAAGAGAACTTACCTGTGGTGGTATTTCCGCCCAGATTCAGGTAAATATTTCTAATGGGTACCCATCAGGTGGTGACTATGACATATATGAAGTAAGTATTGACGGAGCCCCGTATACTTCAAATTCGAATAATATTACCGGGAATTCCTTTATTTTTGATATTCCTAATGGATCTATTTTAGTTTCTACGACCTATCAGTTTTTGGTTACTGACAGTCAGGGATGTACAACAGAAACAAATATAATAACCATTGATCCGCCTGAAAGTATCGTAGGATCTGCAAATCCAACAGATACTACCTGTGGTGATAATAATGGTATTATAACACTAGTTCCCGATACTAATTTCGGGGTTCCACCGTATGAATATAGTGATAACAACGGAGCTACATTTAGTTCTCAAAATATATTTTCAGGCTTTGCGCCGGGAATCTACAGTACTTTTCTTATCAGGGACAGTCGGGGGTGTATAACTCCTGTATTATCGGCTACAATTAATGCCAGTACCCCTGTTGATGCAACTGTTGTTGCCAATAATGCTATTTGTGCGGCGGGTACTGTTGAAGGTTCAATAGATGTAACGGCGGTTGCCAATGGCACACCTAATTATACGTACATTGTACAAGATATTACAGGTGCTACAGTCGCCACAGTAGGTCCAACAGCAAGTACAACTGTTAATTTTCCAAATTTAGTACCTGGTACTTATACCATTTTAACTCAGGATGCTTCCGGATGTGAGGACCGGGATACGGTAACAATCACTCAAAATCAGATAGACCTGGTACCTGTGGCGACGACCACACCACCCGATTGTACAACAGCTTTCACATATATTGTAGATATTGTCGGAGGTACACCCCCATATCAAATAGGCTTGGTAGGAACTGCTTTGGGACCACCAAATGTGGATATTGATACGCACGATTTTACAGGTCAAATTGCTTATGGAGTAACTTATTTTGTAGAGGTTGTTGATGCCCTTGGATGTAGGTATATTGAGCAAATAGATCCAATATTAGGGCCATCACCTATTGCGGTAACAGCAACAGCGACGACAGCTTCCTGTGCGCCGGGAGGTAATGGGCAGATTGATTATCAGATAGCAGGAATTGCTTCACCTGCAGACCTGACCATTGAATTGCAGGATACCAATACAGGAGCTATTGTAAGTGGTCCAATAGTGTTAAACAATGAGCCTATTCCTTATAATGGCTCGTTTACGGCATTGCCTCCAGGAAATTATCAGATACTGGTAAATGACAATAACACAAGTTGTGATGCCAGTGCACTGGTAGATATTATTACTGATATCCCATCATTGGTTGTAGATAATAATGAACCGGCCAATTGTAATGTAGGTGCATTAGTTACAGTGCGAGGCACAGGTGGCACTCCTGGTTATAACTTTGCATATGTTCCAACTGGTGATCCCGCTCCGGGCGTATTCACAGCACAGACCACCTATGAAATTGCGGGCCCATACCCGGCAGATTACGATTTTTATGTTCAGGACAGCAATGGCTGTATCAGTTTTACAACGGTAACCGTGACAGAAAACCCTGGTGTTTCCAACCCTACGGTGGATGTTGTGAACCAGTGTACTGCAGTTGCCAATTATACGGTTAACATTCTCTCTCCTTTGAGCACAGGTTCAGGCCTGCCCGATGAGACATTTGAATATGATATAGGGGGCGGATTTCAGACAAGTCCTAATTTTATTGTACCAAACCCCGGTGATTATACTATAATTGTGAGGGATGGAAATGGTTGTACCAACAGTATCGTTGCCAGAGTATTCGATTTCTTTGCAATTACTGCAAGTGCAACTACGGAACCTACCTGTAACGCGGGAGATGGAGTGATTACAGTAAATACTACAGGAGGTAGTGGTAATTTCAGATTCGATCTGGATGATGGTGTGAATCCTACAATTACCCAACTTAACAACCCGGTATTTATTAATCTACTACCTGCTAATTACTCAATTTTAGTTACCGATTTAGATTCCAATACAATCCCTTTATGTACAGACTTAGTTACTGTAGATGTAACCATTGTTAATTCTCCGGTTATATCCGCAACACCCAAGGGAGACATCACTTGTAATGGGGCGAACGATGGTTATATTTCTGTTGAATTGGCTCCGGGAACAGATACAGACAGCCCGTTTAGCTATATTCTGTACGATGGTGGCACTGCAACGGTAGTAGCTGGCCCACAATCGACAGCTATTTTTGATAACTTAGCACAAGGCACATACCAGGTTGAAGTTATATCAGACAGAGGGTGTACAGATAGGTCGGGGGACGTTGTAATTCTTGAGCCTACCCCATTACAAATCGCTACAACGAATACGGAATTTACTTGCGATCCAAGTAGCAACCGATTCAATACGGCTACAATAACTATATTTACGGATACCAATGGAGATGGTACAGGTGCCAATACCGGTACCCCTACCTATACCTATAGTATGAATGATGGGACGCCGGCCTTTGATGGTACCAATTTTCAGACGAGCAATGTCTTTGAAGTAATTGACAATGGTACGGATCAAACCATAATTCTAACGGCTAAAGATCAAAATGGCTGCGAAATTACAGATACTGTTACTATTAATGCGCCAGTAGGACTCACTTTTACGTTTAATGTGAATTCTATTAGTTGTGACGCTTCAGGTACAGGTGTAAGTCCGGGTTCAATAGATATCATAATAGATCAGGGCCCAGGAAATTATGATGTGGAAATATTGCCTTTAGGATCTGAACCCATTCAGAATTCGGGGGGTAGTGATACAGTGAGTTGGGCCATTAGTACCCCTGGAGACTATATATTTGCAGTTACAGATGTTGGAAATGCAGGTTGTACCTATCTTACCCCGGTAGTTAACGTACCAGACTACAATACCATTGAGGCTCTTATTGCTGAGACCAAACCGGTTACCTGTTTTAATGGATCTGATGGTGAAATGAGTATTCAAATAAACAATTACAGCGGAACCTATAATTATGAAGTATTTTCGCGGAATAATGCAGGTGTTGAAACAACTACAGGTGTTACTGGTACATTTGACACCAACATTCCAGCTCAGAATCCGGGATTGATTACAGGTCTGCCTGCAGGAAATCTGTTAGTTTATGTTGAGGCACTGGACATTCCGTATTGTGATGCGGTTAGTAATATAGCCACAGTAAGACAGCCAGACAGGGCCTTAACAGTTGCACTTACACAAACAGCAGAAGTAACCTGCGCCGTACCAGGATTAGGTGAGGTATTCGCAGTAGGTGATGGTGGCTGGGGAAGTTTTGAATATCAGGTAATAGCCCCCGATGGCATTACTATCATACAAGATTTTCCGAGTACGAATGACAGCTTCACAGGTTTATCTGATGGTACATATACAGTGAATGTAAGAGATCTGGAAGGATGTATTGCAACCAACACAATTAATTTAGCACTACCGGCACCAATTTATGCAGATATTCAGGTTGTCACACCTTTACAATGTAACAATGATAATAATGGTGAAATAGAAGCCTTTAATGTAAGTGGCGGTCAGGGCCCCGGTAATTATTTGTATCAACTTAATCGACTAATTGACGGAACCAGCAGTGGAATACAGACCACTACCAATTTCGGTAATTTATCCGCGGGTGATTATACGATTACTGTTTTTGACGGATGGGATTGTAGTTATACTACTGTTCCTATAACCATTGTTGATCCGGAGGTGGTTCTAGCAGAGCTTGTTGAATTGTCACCGCCCGGTTGTGGTGATGTGGGAATCATGGAACTAACGGTAACGAATCCTGAACCCGGGGTAAGTTATTTCTACAGGCGTTCAGGAACAGCAGATCCGTTTTTGCCTTTGGATGCTCTTGATCCAACGGCGAATTCCGTTCAGATTTCTGAGGATATTACAATTGATCCGGGACCATTCCAATATGATGTTCAAAACTCGAATGGATGTCCTTTTGAAAAATCGAATCAAATTTCTCTGGATCCTGCGGCACCCCTGGTAATTGCATTAGATTTAGCTAATGCTACCATTAATTGTGCCGGCGAGGCAACGGGTATTATCCGTTCTGAAGCTTTTGGTGGTATTGGTAATTACATTTATTCCTTGCTAAATTCAAATGTTCCTCCTTTCCCATCAGGCGGTAATGTAGAAAGAAGTGCCCAATCTTCGGGAATATTCCGAGATCTCGGACCAGGAACTTATTGGGTTTTTGCACAGAGTGGCGGTTGTACTGCTATCTCTACCCCAATTACTATTGTAGACCCACCACCACTGGTGCTGGATTACATAGAGGCAGTGCCTGTGAGTTGTAATGGAGACATGGACGGTCAGCTTATTATTGAAGCTAGTGGTGGAACCGGTATTATCCGTTATTCCATTGCAGATCAGTTAAGTGAATTCTTTGAGGCCGATGATCCTTTATTCCCTAATAGAAAGACGTTTACAGATTTGGGACCAAGAAGTTATGAAGTTATTATTCAGGATGATTTGGGTTGCACCATAACGCAGACCATTACTATAACCGAACCACTGGAATTAGTGGCTGGTATTGTAGATTCTACCCCTGAAACCTGTCTGGGTGATCATGACGGTACGGTAAGCCTGGAAGTATTGGGTGGAACCGCTCCTTATGAATTTGCTTTAAATTCATCTGCTGATGTAGACTTTGCACCTAACCCCTCAATGTTCTGGGATAATCTTGTTGGCGGCGATACTTATGTGATTTTCGTGCGTGATTCAAGAGGTTGTGAAACAAATGTGATCGTACCTATAGGAATAGGAGTGGAACTAATTGCTACGCCAATTATTCAATATGGTTGTGATGGCATATTCCCAAACAGCACCGTTACAGTGGAAATGCAAGATCCCAACCAGTATTCAGATTTGCTTTTTGCACTAAATCCTGCAGATCCTACAGATGCAATTACCGCTCAAGCAACAACCGATAGAATCTGGGGTGATTTACCTGCAGGCGACCATACTGTATATATTTATCATTCCAATGGATGTACAACCTTCGTGGATTTTACGACGGATGCGTACGAACCGTTAACTTTATCTGCCGTAAAAAGCGGGCCCAATGAAATTACTGCAACAGCTACAGGCGGTTACGGAGGCTATGAGTATTTCTTCCAGGGGGTATCTTATGCTGATGTAAATGTTTATGAGACAAATGAGGACGCCATTGTTAATATTATGGTGAGGGATCAGGGTGGATGTGAAGCCGTAATTGCGATACCTTTTGATTTTACAGGAATGCTTGAAATACCAAATTTCTTTACGCCTGACGGAGATAACAATAATGAATTATGGTTTCCAAGAAACCGGGACTACTTCCCAAATATTGAAGTCAAAATCTATGACCGTTACGGCAGGGTAGTGGCCGTATTGGATCAGGTTTCCGGATGGGACGGTAAATACGACGGAAATGAACTTCCTTCCGGGGATTACTGGTATGTGGTAAATGCCAATGATAAAGAAAGACAACAATATGTTGGGCACTTTACGTTGTATAGATAAGAAAATACGTATCAGATAAGAAAAAAACAGGTGTCAATTAATCATTGACACCTGTTCCATTTATTGCTAAAGGTGTTCTGCGACCAGGGCATCTATTTCATCTCCTTTTAGTGGTGCTCCGGAATGTTTTATGAGTTTTCTCATAACTCTATTCGTAGATTGTCTAATTTCCTGAGAATCTTCTTTTATGCCATTGGCTTTATAATAGGCCTTAACCTTTTTATTTACAATAATTTTATGCTTAGCTAAAAAGATTCTCAAAGGAGCTTCCTGATACCATTGACTGAATGCCAAAAGTTCTTCGGCAATAATGTGATCTACTTTACCTATCGAGGCATTTCTTCTTTCTCGGGTATTTTCCAACCCTACTGAAATTGTATCGAGGTCATAGAGGGTTACATTATTGCGATGTATCAGTTCTTTGTTAATATTGCTTGGAAGTGCCAGATCAATTAACAATAACTTTTTATGCTCATTGACTATGTTATTTATGAGGCGTTGGCAATTGCTTGCAGCACTAATAATTACGTCAAAACCATTAAAATCATTTTCAAGTACTTTTTGCCAGGGATAAACCTGACAAGAATGTCTTTTTGCTAAAATAATTGCCTTTTCTTCAGTTCGGTTACTGATATAAATATCGCTATAAGCAAACTTTGAATTATACTTAAAAAGTTGTTTTACAATATCACCTGCACCAATAAATAGTATTTTTTTTGCCTGTTGATGGTCTTTGCCAAAGGTGCCGCTTACCATTTTTAGTGATTTATAAGCCACCGAAGTGGTACCATCCCTAAATTCAGTTTCGTTACTTATTCTTTTATGGCTCTTAAAAACGGTCTGCATTGCACGCTCCAGTAATGAACCTTGCAATTGATTGGTAATTGATAATTGATGCGCTTTTCTGATCTGATGGATAATCTCTGCATCACCAAGAACGGAAGATGCTAATCCAGATGAAACTTCAAGCAAATGGCTTACGGTATCTTCGGTGGAATTGCTTAGATCAAATAAATTTTTATCACCTGTTAGATTCCTCTCCTTATACTTCACCAAAAAGTCCCGCAGTTCTATGGCAGTAGTATCCGAAGATTCAATATAAATCTCAGTTCTATTGCATGTTGTAAGTAGAAATAACCCCACAATATCGGGATAGGTTTTTTGGATAAGTTCTGCCAAACTATTTTTTTCACTATCTGAAATATGATATTCCTCTCTTTTAGAAACCGAAGCTGTTTTATGGGAGATACTTATAAAACGTAGTGTCTTACTCATAGTATAGGATTCATCTTTGAAATTCATTTTTGTCATAAATATTGTCTAAGCCTAACGTTTTATTGACTAAAATATTTTTCTATTACCAAGGTTGTTAAGGCCTTATTCCGCCAGTGTTCTCATATAATTAACGATAAGCCATCTGTCTTCATCCTCAGGCATTTTTTTGGTATATTCCGGCATATCGTCCCGACCAAAACTTGTTTTGTAAAATAATTCCCCGTCGGTTTGTGCCTGGTATTCTTCGGATGAAAAATCACCTAAATCGCCTTCTACATCTTTTGCTTTAGGACCATCTCCATAACCTTCCTTCCCGTGACAGGATTTGCAATGCTGACTGTATAGTGATTTACCAATTGCTGTGTCAACAGAAGGATCTGTTGGATTTTTCATATTTACATATTCTGCTGGTACTACCCATTTATCTTGAACTAGCGTGGTGAACGAGTAGCAAAAAAAGCAAATTATTCCGATGATTGATAAAGTTTTAATTGTTTTCATTTTTAGAATTTAGTTTTTAGAAATTTTGAACAAATTAGTAATTAAATAAATAATAATACCCCACGTTCCAAAAATTAATCCGCCTGTAAAAAAAAGTATAAATATCGGGGTTTTACTTCTTGGTGACCACAAAGTTCTCTGATCAAAGGTTGATTCTTCAACAATGGGTTTTCCAATAGGAGCGTTAATTATCGCCTTCACGGTACCATAATCATCGCTATCCTGTAGAACAACTTCAATATTTAAATTTCCGTCAAGCCCGGGTATTCCATCTTCTATAGGTACAAAAATGGTACCATTTTCATCTGTAAAATTAAATTCTTCACCAATTTTTAATGGGCTGAATAATCGCTGTACCTGTATCACTAGGGATTTTTCAGCTAAAACACTGTCAGCACTGGTATCTGAAAGAGTTGCACTTATATAGTTAATACTGTCCTTTTTAACTAGGTTGGCCTTAATATCCGCATTTTTAAAGCTGATACTTCGAGAAGCTCTCTTAAAAGCTTCATTGCCTTTAAATGAAACACCTAGATTGTATGTATTAGTGGAGTCTGCTTTAATGGTATTCAAATTTTCGATTATAAATCTGCTTTCACCTTTATTGTTGGTAATAGTATTCCCTAAAACAATTTCCTCGTCATTAACCTCATTGTAAACAGTAATATCAAGGTTAGGAACTTCAATATTTTGGTTCTCTATTTTGGAGGTAGCTTTTATTTTTATGTAAATCTCGCCCTCCATTATTTTAAAGTAGTCTGCTTTAAGCCTGACGCTATTTTTTTTGGCATCTTGAGCGTGCAGATTTTCAAACCCTCCGGATAATAAAAAAGTACCGAGGAGTGCAAGAACTATAAAATGTGGTATGCCCGGACTTTTCATAATTCCTGTTGATTTTTAGTTTTAGACAATTCTTGTTCATCCATTGTCCTTTGAATAGGGATAACCGGTACATAGCGAACCAAGAGAGTAATAATTAATAATGCCATTGCTAAAGTGGCACTTGTAATGATCCACTCATGCAGACTGGGAAAATAGGAGTGCCAGGATTCCGGAACACCTTGGATTGGTAAAAACGGGTGCATCAAAGTAGGCGTTACTATAATATAGCGTTTCCACCAGGCTCCTATGACAACTATGATACTAATTATAAACATCGGCAATGGTTTTCTTCCTTTTTTAAATAATAAAATAAGAGTTGGGAGTACTAAGCCTCCGATAGTAACTGCCCAAAATGGAAATGCATAAGCTCCTGAAAACAGGGTTTGTAAATGTTCAGAGTCCGCTTTTTTAGAATTAAAAAGAGGGATTACATATTCGTTTATATTAAAGTAAATGTACAGAAGGCAGGCCAATGCCAATAATTGACCCAGTTTATCAAAATGATAATCTGTGATATAGGCTTCAAGTTTTTTTGCCTTTCTTACTACATAAATTACAGCAACCAGAGATCCAATACCGGCAACGAATGCTCCGGAAATAAAATAAGGTGCAAAATTGGTGCTATCCCAACCCACCCTGTAGGTTGTGGAGAATAACCAGGCGTCAATAGTTTGTAGCAATAAACCCACCGGAATTATCATCACACAAATGATTGCAATCGATTTAGTATGAACCTTTTTTTGGATTTTACTCCCCGTCCATTTTAAAGATAATTTACCATACCACTTGCTCCATTTGGGTTTCGCTTTTTCAAAGTGCTTCTTTAAAAGTGCAAAATCGGGAATTAAGGGAAAATATAAAAGCAATATGCTGATTACCATATAGGTAGGTATGATAATTACATCCCAGGTAATGGGAGATTGTAATCTGGCATGCACAAATAGATTTAATAAACGGTCTGGTCTGGCCATATCTATCATAATAGTAATACCGGCCATAACAATTGCAGCCACAGTAATAATTTCTGCAATTCTCACAAAGGGTGTTCGCCAGGGATTATTAGTAAGTCTTAAAATAGCAACGGCTACAGATCCCACAAAACTGGTTGCGACAAAAAAGACGAAATTTGAAATATAAATCCCCCAAAGGACATAATCGCGCATATTGGTTACAACTTGTCCTTGCCTAAGCTGATCTATATAGGCAATAATTCCGGCAACAATTAGAATAACAAGGAATGTCACCCAAATCACACCTCGTTTAGTGAACTTTTTTGGTGCGATATCTTTGATAAAAACGTCGTAGTTTACCATGCTTATTCGGGTTTATCTACAGATTTAAATTCAGTGTATTCTTCCAGGCCATCCTCAAAATCAACTAATCTATCCACGGGTGGCAAATAGTATACACTGGGTTCCGTACCTAAACTATCCATCAATCTATACCCTGCCTTTTCTTCTAAAAGCTTGCTTAATCTTACTGTTTCCTCTCCGTTATTTACGGTGTCCTCATATTTATCCCCAAAGTAAAAGACACCATTAGGACATGCCGTGACACAGTGTGGAAGTTCATTGTTTTGCACTTGATGTGGACAAAAATCACATTTGTCTACAGTACCTTTAACACTGGGCATTCCTCCGTGTTCCGGTGAGTATTGATGATTAACCATGTCCATGTTTAATGTATACTCCTGATTGGGTTCACTCCAGTTAAAAACACGTGTGGAATAGGGGCAGGCAGCCATACAAAAGCGGCAACCTATGCATCGCTCATTGTCAATCAACACCAGGCCATCTTTTCTTTTGAAGGTGGCATCAACAGGACAAACAGTTACACAGGCAGGTTGATCGCAATGCATGCAGGTAGTTGGCATCCAGTACGGAGCCGTATCCTTTTCTTCCTGCATTTTATAAACCTTTAACCAGGCGTTATCTCCGGTAATATAATGGTGTTTGTTGCAGGACTGCTGACATTTCAGGGCATTTTTGCACTTCGCCAGGTCTATGACCATAACAAACTTTCTATTCGGCATTCCTTCCCGTACATTGTATTTTTGATCATGGTCTTCCGCATGCTGTACTTCCATGACCTCAGAGGAATCTACTTCTATCAGGGTGCCGTCAACGGTCATTAATTCCATTTTCTCACCGGAAGAATGATCATTGGTTTTTGCATTTAACTTAGACGTGATTTTAGAGATGCCCAAACCACCAATGGCGGCGGCAATACCAAGTTTTAAACCCTTATCCAGAAATTTCCGTCGTTCTTTTTTTGAATTATCTCCCATGAGCAGAATTACTTAATTGACATTAGATCTTTTTACCCAACCAATCAAGGAAGGAGGAATTTGAAATATTTTTCTTTACAATCTTAGACCTTTTCAGTGTGCTAACTTTAACCTTAACAGTCGTACCATCCGGTTTTAAGAGAGTTTCATATTCTTCATTAGTAATATCCTCCTCTTCGGAGGCAGCCTGGGCAAACCCAAAAAATGGTAATAATAGAGTACCTCCCAATATGGGCAGGATTCGTCTCCTTGATATTTCATTCCGGTTTTTGGATTTATCTTTCATACTTTTTGGTCTGTGCAATTCTGTTTTTAATAATTTATTTACTTAAAAATTATAAAGCCTGGTAATGTTAAATCCTATTAAGATATCTCCATCAAAAAAGTCATTTTCATTAAACATGTAATTCTTTTGAGGTACAATACCGTGATAGTTTCCGATTATTAGTTGGAAAACATGGCTTGACGTTCTGAACTCTGCACCTATACCTATACCGGGTTTGGGGTAAAAACGACCATCTTCAGGAAATAAATGATGGGTAAATGGTTGACTATAGTCAACAATAATAGCCGTTTGGGGGCTTACTTTTAAACGCCCACTAAGGGCAATGGCAAACTTATCATTTCTTACTTTAGGTGGTACTGCGTTATAGTGTGAAAGACTTGGTGCTATCTGCAAGGAAAAGTTAGGGGAAATCCGCTTGGCTATGATCACCTGATGAAAAAAGGAATAGCGATCCTGGTCATTTACAAAATTTTCCTTACTACGCGCATCTATTGTGAAATTACCATAATAAGAGACACTTACAGGCATTTCATTACCACGTGTTTGCCTTAGGAGGGCCACTTTCCAGTTAAAATCCTGCAAGCGGTCAAATTTGGTGGTACCAAATCCTAAGGTTAATCTATCATGTACGGCATACGAAACACCAATTCTAATATTAGAAGGTGCCCAAATTCCCACCAAATCATTTGTTCCTCCATTGATTGTTCCGAACCTATGGGCCATTTGAATCTCCATGGTATTTTTACCATAAAGGACATTAGTTGGATTATCAATAATCCATGCACCTTCAAAGGCGGCTCTTTCAAGTTTTGCAGCTGTAGTATCTTTTACTTTTTCCTGAGCAAAGATTAAGAAAGGGCTAAATAAAAATACACAAAGGATTTTTTTAAAGTTTTTCATTTTTGATGTTTTTATTTAGTTATTCTCAGCTCCCTGGTCTATCCAGCCTTTTATTAAGGCAATGTCATTCACACTTAAAGTAAATCCAGTTTCTATTGGATGATCGTTGCCCGGTAGTTTTTGATAGAATTCAGAATTCTCAGCATCTCCTGCTATAACATATTCAGGCACAATAGCGCTATAGGAATTGCCTTCCCTTAAATCAGGATTTGCAACAGAAGCGTTATGACAGGCGATGCAGTTTTCAGTAAATATAGGTTGTATGTCATCTTTGAATGAAACTATTTGATCCTCCGGTAATTCTGGAATCTCTTCTATATATAGTTCATCATAATAACATGAAAAACACATTAAACTTAGACTGCTAACCAGGACTAATCGAAATAGTTTTTTCATTTTGTTTTTATTATATATTCATTAGTACCTATAATTTTCTTGAAGTTTATGAATTACTCTTTACACTAATCAATTATGAATAATACACTGCGGTGTTAGTTAATAAAGTGCAGGAGTAATCCATCTACTTCATGAATCTCCATCGACTAGTTTTGCACATTAGCCAGAGAATTTGTAATTATAGATTTCGCGTAGTTAGGGTTATGAACACCATTACTTTTATCTTCATAAAAATACAGGAAGTTCCATGCAGCCTCGGCATCTTTTAAGTCAAAAAGACCCACTTGAGGTTCCCAATCGTCACCATCTTTAATTACTATTCCTACAACGGGTACAGGAGTAGTTCCATCAGCTTCGAAAAGTGGTATATACCCACCAACGGCAGTGGAATCTTCAATCACTGCTTGTCCGACAACAGTTTCTAAAATACCCCCTAAAGTTTCCCAATCAGCGATTAAGTCACTCATTACTTTTAGTTCTTCAAAAGGAACACCAGGATGGCAAGTAGCGCAATTATTTCCCGCAGGGGTCCAGGTATGCCCATCAGAGCCATCTGTTGTGCCTCCCATATGGCATTCTATACAGGATGATCCTTGTCTATGTGCTGCGGCTTGTACTGCTGGTATTGCTTCGACCAGGGTAAATGTGCTGTAAGCACCCAGCAGACCTTCTAATAAGGCAGTTTGCGGGCCATGATGCGGTCCCCAATGCGTACTTGTCTGTAAAAACTTGCCTTCTAAATTTGCAACAGGAGCATCTGTCCTAGGTTGGTGGCAGTTTGCACACGTATTACTGGCATTTCCGTAATCTATGGTGTAATCTATATTATCTAAATTTCTTAGCGGAACTGCATCCAGCGTTCTTACAGCGTAATCGTTTCCATCGTTTTCAAAGTCGAAAGATCTATGACTTCCATGACAACCATTACAGTTTAGGGGATTGGAAACGGCATAACCATCAGGGTTAACAGAGCCGGTTTCAATATAGTCTATAAAGCCTTCATTGTTGTGGCATTCTGCACAACTGGCACGGGTACCTCTTCCCCAGGAACTTCCTGTAGCATGTTTGGCAGTAGACCAGGCCTCAATGATCGGGTCTCTTTTTTCGTTGGCATGACAAGCAATACATGACGCTGCCGAACCATCAACCCCGTCAATACCGTCAATACCATCAATACCATTAATTCCATCTGCCCCAGGAGGGCCGATAGCATCACTGGTACATTGAACACACAGTAAAGCTGATGCTAGAATCATCAGATAACCTAATAATTTTAAATTTTTCATAAGACTGTCTATTTTACCGGTTTATTAATCTTCTGTTAAAATTATGACAGCAACTAAACATAATTTATGACATTTATCATATTTTTTTTTTGCTATATATTTGTTAATCAAGGCATTAAAAAAACACCTATATTTTCATGTAAAAATAGATGTCACAAATGTTACCGACTGAGCATATTTCTACATTGAAATAAGAATTCGAAAGAACACGACCAATTAAAATAAACTTTGCTATTTTTGCGGTCTTAAATTCGGGATGTGGCGCAGTCCACGCCTATGGCGTGGCAGGCCGGTTAGCGAACCCCATGGTGGCGTGATGGTCGCAAAGGTTAAAAGAATAGAGTATTTAAATTGGTAAGAACGAATTAGAAGATAAATAGAATCGGGATGTGGCGCAGTCTGGTAGCGTACACGGCTGGGGGCCGTGTGGTCGCAGGTTCAAATCCTGTCATCCCGACGAACCACCTTTTGGTGGATACTAAAACCCTGCTAATCTATTGATTTGCAGGGTTTTTCATTTTCCTTGCATTCATATGATATCGTTTAAAACCACCTTTCTGGTGTGCAATTCGGTGTGCAAAGCGGTACGCATTTTGTTGTAAATTTAAGTAGCAATTAGGCCATTTAGATGTAGTCTTTAAACAAAAGATGTTTAATCTACCTGTCGGCAGACAGGCTTAAAAGACTTACAACATGCGTACAGACAGCACTTTAGGAGTGATTTTCTTCACTAGGAAAAAACGGAACGATCCCGATAAATTGGATATCTATGTCCGAATTACGGTTAACAAAGAACGCGCTGAATTCAGTATAAAGCGTGACATTGCGGTGTGCAATTGGGACATTTTCAGGTGTCGGGCCAAAGAAACAGACCAAAACTTGATTTTACTCAATACGTATTTAGATGACGTATACGCCGAAGTTCTCAATGCCCACAAGCAATTGCACTCCGAAAGAAAGCTGATTACTGCCAAGGCGATCAAGCTAAGGTACTTCGGGGAGGACGAAGAACGAATGACCTTGATGAAGGCCGTTGCATATCATAATGCCAATATCAACAATTCGCTAAAGCCTGGTTCGCTTAAAAATTACTTTTCTACTGAGAAATATCTACTGCAATTTCTTCAAGAGAGAATGAAGACAGATGATATCTATTTGATTCAATTGAATTATAAATTCATTGTCAATTTCGAAAATTATATCAGGACTTATAAACCAAAAAAAGCAAGAAGAACCTGCACGAATAACGGAGTTATGAAGCATCTGGAACGGTTAATGAAAATCACCAATCTAGCCCTTAAAATGGAATGGTTGGAGAAAGACCCTTTTAGAAACTTCAAACTCCGGTATATTAAGAATGAGAGGGACTATCTTACGGAAAGAGAGCTTAATTTAATTGAAGAAACTTCCTTTATGACTATTGGTTTAAATCGGGTCAAGGATATTTTCCTGTTTAGTTGTTATACAGGCCTTTCTTATATTGATATCAAAGAGTTGCACCCCAATCAAATTCTTATTGGTATCGATGGAAATATATGGATACATACTAAAAGGACAAAAACCAATGAGCCAGTCAAAATCCCACTTCTAGAAAGGGCAAAAGATATTTTAGATAAATACAAGGAAGAAATGGAGTTAACAGGTGAACTACTTCCAGTATATAGCAATCAAAAGACCAACAAGAATTTAAAGGAGATTGCCAAGGCGTGCGCCATACATAAGAATATAACCTTTCATGTGGCTCGACATACTTTTGCAACAACCATAACGCTATCCAATGGAGTGCCCATTGAAACGGTATCAAAACTTTTAGGTCATACCAAACTATCGACCACCCAAATTTATGCTCGGGTATTACAGAAGAAGGTAGGGGAGGACATGCAAAACCTGATGAATCTTTTCGAAGCAAAAAAGAAACAAAGAAGCGAAGCCCCCAAATCGAACCATAACTAACCTTGCGCATGGATCCTGATTCGATTTTATAGTGTTCCGACAGATAAGCGCAAAGTAAAATCGAAATAGGGCGCATGTTACTTTTTGCTTGTTCGTGTACCGAACTATAGTTTAAATATTTTAGGAGCGTAGCGGATAAGATATGTAAAGCAAGAGGGTAACACGCTAAAGCGATGTTACTTATTACAAACCATTGATTTTCAATAGATTGAAAATTTAACCAAAATATTTTTTAACGCAAAAATCAATAAATGTTCTGTTAGACCCTATAAATTCCAAAAAAAATTACTGTAATGGAAATGGAAAAGAAGAAAAAAAGTGATTTCTCGGCCATAAGCATCAATCGCATAACAGCTGGAAGATATCGGGAGTTTTCAAAGAAGATTTCCAAGTCGCACACACTTACTTTGGAACTGATGATGGACTTCTTTGAAGGGGCAAAGATCTCACCAAAGAACAAGTACCTGATGAACTATATGGGTTTTGAGCAACGTTTAAACAAACGATTCGATTTTATAGAGGAACTACTTCGAAACTGGGAAAAGAACAGCTCCATTCCTAAAATTCATGATATGCTCAAAAAGATATTCGATTATGGTGAAAATGAAGAAAGAAGAAAAGAAAAGCGTTTGGAGCTACAGGAAAGAATGTTCGAGCAATCCATGAAGAGAGATAGAATAACACAATATGACAACTATATCCTTAAAGAGAAATGGAAAAAGGAACGATTCCGAACTTTGAAATTGTTGGATGAAATCCAGTTGGAAATACCAAGATTTGGAAAACCATATTTAAAACTAGAAATAGAAGAATCTGAATTGGAAAGTCTAAAGCAAGCATTAAAAGAAGAACTTTAAGATTGCCTCACAAATAGATAGGATGAAGTTTGGTAAGATATGGGGCTTGCAGCACGAAACAAAGTTTCGCTCGCTTAATTAGATACTGCCATTTTTATATCCAAATCTAAAATTGCTCACGGGTCTAACCGTTTTTCTATTTAAAAAAACTGTCTCGTAAAAGGTCAATTAATGAAACTACTAAATGAGACCAAGAATGGGACGCTCAAATAAAATGTTCAGCTTTTCCCAGAATAGTAACGTAAAACGGCTGTTTAATGGGACCGTAATATTTTAGATCTGAATTGGCTCCGAAAGTTTAAATAACTATGATTGTAGATATAATGGAAATATAGTTGCTAGTAACTATATTTCTTAAATTTGATGTATATGGTAACTTGTTACTATATACCATTGTTATGTACAAGGCCAACCATTACAAAGCCATGAACTAGCTAAAGGATTTTTTATTTTTCCTTGTAATCAGGTAAAAGCTCAGTTACATCTTTTTATAATTGATATGGAATCATTTTTTAACTAAATTTAGCAATGCTATTCACAAAGCTACACCGGCCACCTGTTTCCAGGGAACATGTTTACAGAACGCATCTGGTTGAACTTCTGGAAAAGAACATGTACAAACCCCTTACACTGGTTTCTGCCGGTGCCGGTTATGGTAAGAGCATGTTGGTTAGTTCCTGGTTAGAAAAATCCAAAATTCCTTATGCATGGGTTTCTTTAAGTGATGAGGACAATGATCTCAGACTTTTTATTGATATTCTTACCACTTCTTTAAGAAAAAAGTTTCCAAAAGCTTTGAGGAATATAAATAACCATTTGGAAACTGGTTCTTTGCCGCCATTAAATGTTTTATCCGAAAGCCTCATTAATGGTTTAGATGAAATCAATAAGGATTTTGTCTTGGTTTTAGATGACTATCATCTAATCCGAAACAACCAAATTAATGAACTGATAAACAAGTTACTCCAATTTCCTGCACAGCATATGCAATTGGTAATTATTACCAGGAACGATCCATTTTTAAATTTAAATTC
>NZ_JBATKE010000257.1:0-58801 GCF_049669105.1 Eudoraea sp. | reverse complement strand
GGTTACCGCATTCACATGTACATCAGAGTTCAACATTTGTGCATTGGCCAGTGGGAGTAAAGCTAATTGAATACAGGTAGCAAAACAACCCGGATTGGCAATATATCTGGCGCTGCTTATGGCGGTTTTGTTTAATTCGGGAAGACCATACACAAATTCATTTCCATCGAATGAGGCATCTTGCTTTAATCTGAAATCGTTGCTTAAATCAATAATTCTTGTTTTGGGAGAAAAAGAATGGTTGTGTAAAAAGCTTTTGGAATTTCCGTGGCCCAAACAAAGGAAAAGGATATCAACTTCCGCATTCACCGAATCTGTAAAAGCCAAATCCAAAGTGCCTAATAAATCTGTATGGGTCCCACTAATTTTTTTGCCTGCTTTTGTTGTACTGTATACGAAATCTACGGTGACCTGGGGATGATTTTGCAAAAGTCTGATAAGCTCCCCCCCCGTATATCCAGACCCTCCAATAATACCTGCTCTAATCATCATTTTGAGTTATTTGATTAGCTATTTTTCCCGGATTTGATAGAATTTTAATAAAGCCTTTAGCGTCATTTGCCGTCCAGGCTTTATTTGTTTCTCCGTAATTACCAAAAGAGGCATTCATTAAATCATTCCCGGAGTTAACGCCGTTCAATTCAAATCGATAAGGGTGTAAGCTTACTGAAACCTCCCCGGAGACATTTCTTTGGGTATCGCTTAAAAATGCTTCTATGTTCCTCATTACTTCATCCAGATAATTGCCTTCATGTAAGAGCATTCCGTAAAAATTACCCAGTTGCTCTTTTTGAAATTGCTGCCATTTGCTAAGCGTGTGTTTTTCCAACAAATGATGAGCTTTAATAATGATAAGTGATGCCGCAGCTTCAAATCCTACTCTTCCTTTTATGCCTATGATGGTATCACCTACATGTATATCCCTTCCTATCGCATATTCGGAGGCTATAGCATCGAGGGTAATTATATTTTGAACAGGAGTGCCCTTTTGACCGTTGACAGAAACTAATTCACCTTTAAAAAAGCCCAGTTTAACATCTTTTGGATCTGTTGCAATTAATTGTGAAGGGAATGCAGACTCGGGTAAGGGCAAATTGGAGGTAAGCGTTTCGTCGCCACCTACCGAAGTACCCCATAATCCTTTGTTTATTGAATATTTGGCTTTCTCCCAGGAATAATCAATTCCATTTTCCTGCAGGTATTTAATCTCAGCTTCTCTGGACAAACTTTTATCTCTTATTGGAGTAATAATTTTGATATCAGGCGCGAGAATCTGGAAAATCATATCAAACCTTACCTGATCATTACCAGCACCGGTACTCCCATGAGCAATATACTCAGCTCCTATTTTTTTAGCATGGTTCACAATTTCGATAGCCTGAACTATTCTTTCGGCACTTACGGATAAGGGATAGGTATTATTTCTTAACACATTACCATAGATAAGGTACTTTACCACCTTTTCATAAAAATGTTCCAGTGCATCAATAGAAGTATAGCTGGTAGCGCCTAACTGAAGGGCTTTTTCTTTAATAAGTGCAATTTCTTCTCCGGAAAACCCACCGGTATTGACACTTACTGCATGTACTTCAAAGCCTTCTTCCTGGGATAAATATTTGGCGCAGTAAGAAGTATCAAGTCCACCACTGTAAGCCAAAACTAATTTTTTCATTTGTTCTTTCTTTTAAGAAATAATTGCTCTTTAATTGTTTTAAGCCTTTTAAACGCCTTATCATTTAGCTTTTCTTTTTTGGCTACGGCCAGTGCGGGGTCATATAACATACCGGTGCACAGGCACATTTTTTGATCGGTTCTGGTGAGTACATCAAAATTTTTACATGTTTGGCATCCTTTCCAAAAGGCCGGATCATTGGTTAATTCTGAAAAGGTAACGGGTTTATATCCTAATTCGTAATTCATTTTCATTACAGCAAGACCCGTTGTAATTCCAAAAATTTTAGCTTCCGGGAACTTTTTCAGGGAAAGTTCAAAAATTGCTTTTTTAATTTTTTTCGCAAGGCCTTGATTTCTGTAATCAGGATGAACAATAAGCCCTGAATTGGCTACGAATTTTTGGTGTCCCCATACTTCTATATAACAGAATCCAGCAAAATTATCACCATCCAAAGCAATGACAGCATTCCCATTTTCCAACCGTTTGATTATATATTCAGGTGTTCGTTGGGCAATACCGGTTCCTCTCACATTAGCCGATTCGGCAATAGTGTCACTAATTATTTTGGCGTATTTAAAGTGCGATTCGTTAGCAATTAATATTTCCATTGCTAGCTTTTTTTTTAAATGGTAAAAAATAGTTGATCTGATTGTGCGGAAATGGACTCACCTATTTCCAAGAAAGAAATACACCCTTACGGGCGTGGACGTACAAAGGAGCGTACGGGAATAGAATTCCAAAGAGGTAAAGTTATGTTTATGCATTTTTTCATTGCAGATCAAATGTACAAATTAAATTGAACTATCATAATTTGCGTTCTAATTTTTACGAATTAGCAATTTTAGACCTTTCGATTTAAATATTTCGTAAATCATAAATCCAAATACTACGAAATATTCAATAAATAGAAACCCAAGATTCTCTTTGAATTCAGGGTTTTCATAGGCAGAATAACTTAAAATGATCACTACTGACCAGGCCAGTGGGAAACGGTAATCTGTAAAAACGGACAACCCTACTAGGAAAATTATATACCACGGATGTACCGTCGAGGACAGGAAGTAATAAAGTACGAGTACCCATAACATAGAACTTATCAGGATTGGCATTTTTTTATTATCCCTTAAAAAAGTCAGTAACAACACAAAACCTATCATTATGTAAGGAACTAATTTCCCATAGATTTTAATTAGCTCCCATGGTTTTGCATCAAATTTAATCGCGATCTGCTTAATTAAATTGTAGATACCGGCATTGAATTCAAAATTAGAAAACCACAAGCCAACTGTATTCGTATAATTGTTAAGGAATTCGGATGAGTAAAATGGCAAAACACCTATTAAAATAACCAATCCCAGCACCATATAAAATTTCAGACTTTTCCTAAATCCAAAATAGGTAATAAACAAAGGAAGGAACATTAAGGGTACGAGCTTCACTGAAATGGAACATGCAAATGCGATAGCTGCAAACAACCACTTATTTAGCGTAATTAAACACAAGCCCCAAATAAAGAAAAATAGCATCACCCCTTCAAAATGGAGATTACCTGTAAGTTCTATAATTACCAGGGGATTTAAAAAATACCAAAAAATAAGATATGGTGATCTGTTTAGGTACCGCAGTAATTTCTTCCCAAAATAATAGATGCCAATATCGGCCAGTATAATGATAGATCTCATGGCTATTAAAGATCCCATAATACTCTTCCCTCCCAAAAAGGCAGAAATAGCAAACAGCAGTTGATTTAAAGGCGGATAATTACTAAAATGTCTGGCGCTTAAAGAGCCCATGCCGCTATGCAATTCCTGAGCATTGGCCAAAAGTATTCCGCCATTTTCCATAATAGTATCAGGTGTCTGTAAATACGGATTTATACCGGAGAGGACTAATTCACCATCCCAGATAAATCTATAGAAATCCTGAGACAAGTTTGGTTCGACCAAAAGAAAAATCAAACGAAAAAGAATACCGGAAATCAGCAGAAAATTAAAATTCCACTTTTCAAATTGAATCAGTTTATAACAGAGGAAAAAGAGAGCAAAAAAAAGGCTGATAAGCTTTATGAAATCTGTTCGCACAAGGTCATACGCGAAGCTGGTATAGAACAAGAGGCTTGCCAATACCATTAGAATTGTAAATTTATGGAGATTCCAATAGGAGGAAATCCTTGAAGCCATTGGTCTTTATAGTTTGGTCTCTACAAAGTACACAAAAATTGATAATTTTCAAGCACTTAAATGTCGTATAAATGTGCCAATAAAAAAGTTTAAAGATATCCCTGTACCCTCTATGATTTAAGCTAATATTAAGTGCTTAGGTTTGAGCAGATAGCGATTTAAGAGCGACAAAACCGAATCCGAGGAACAACATAAAATGAAAAGGAAACAAACCAAAATCATTTAAAGGAATAGCACTATACATTCCAAAAAGGAAATAGATCATCAGGCCAAACTCAAGAATCATATTGGGCGATATCTTTTTAGCCAGATATTTATTACCCTTCCAACTGTCTGTTAGATTATTGATATTGAATTTTGGCGTTCGTACAAATTCACTTCTTTTTCCCATATGTCCTTCAAGAACAGCAACGGTATTGTGCAAGGAGAAGCCCAGAGCTACGGAGAAAAATGTAAAGAAAAGTTTTATATAATCCACAAAATTATCAAAACTACTCCCTTGTATACTTTTATAGGTGAACCAATAGCATATGAATAATATGACCGTACTTAATATAAAAAAGCTGGTTACTTCAAATATCCAACCTAAATGGCCATACATGTTCTTTATATATAGCATTGGAATACTCAACAAGGCTACTATAAAAACAAAGAGGAACATGGAACTGTTTAACAGGTGCATTACCCCGTGAAATTTGGTTTTGAATGAAATATTCTTAGAAGTAATAACACTCCATACGGTTTTTCTAAAGTTTTCTGCACCACCTTTATTCCATCTGAATTGTTGTGATCTTGCAGCGCTGATAACTACGGGAAGTTCAGCCGGGGTTTCGACATCTTCAAGGTATTTGAATTTCCAGTTTTTTAACTGGGCTCTGTAGCTGAGGTCCAGGTCTTCGGTTAAGGTATCGCCTTCCCAGTTTCCTGCATCAAGAATACATTCCTTTCTCCAGATACCTGCTGTTCCGTTAAAATTAATAAAGTGACCTTTTGCATTTCTTCCAACCTGTTCAAGTGTAAAATGTGCATCGAGTGCAAAAGCCTGAATTTTTGTAAGCGTGGAATAGTCTCTGTTAATATGTCCCCACCTGGTTTGAACAACACCTATTTCCTCATCTTTAAAATAAATAACTGTTTTCTTTAACCAGTCGTATTCCGGAAGAAAATCGGCATCAAATATAGCTATGAAATCACCTTTTGCTATTTTTAGCCCCTCTTTAAGGGCTCCTGCCTTATAACCTGTCCTGTTTTCTCTTCGAATGTGCTGAATGTCTAATCCGGTTTCCTGCAGCGCTTTAATTCTTCCTGCTGTTTCTTCAACCGTTAATTTATCTGTGGAGTCGTCTAAAACCTGAATTTCAAGTTTGCTTTTAGGGTATTCCATTTTGGAAATATTTTCCAGCAAGCGTTCCACAACGTATTCTTCATTGTATATTGGTAGCTGAATAGTGACAAAGGGAATCTCCTTTGCGTCCAGTAAATTGTATTTAGGAGCAACCTCATTTATCTTCTTATTCCCTAAATAATTGACCAAAAGGTTCAATTGTGCCAGACTGTAAAAAAAGATCAGTAACAAGGATGTGCTGTAAATCCCAATAATGATGTAAGCAATTGTTAGTCCCATATTATTTTAAACTGTATTTAAAAATCCAACCCAATATTTTTACGCCTGCAAATATACTACCTTTTACTGTGCCTGACACCTTAGAAACACCAATTCTTTTCTTGTAATGCACTGGTATTTCGACATATGACATTTTATTTTTAAGTGCTTTTAGCTGCATTTCTATGGTCCAGCCATAGGTTTTGTCTTCCATTTCCAGCTCTAAAAGCTTCTCGTATTTAATTGCCCTAAAAGGTCCTAAATCTGTAAATGTTGACCCAAAAAACAACTTCATTAAAAATGTGGCCAATTTATTGCCAAAAATTTGCTGCGGGGTCATAGAGCCATCCTCTCTTAACGCTTTTGTTCTTGCCCCAATCACCATATCCACATTTTCCTCCAGAATAGGTTTTACAATTTTGTTTAGTTCTTCCGGGTAATCTGAATAGTCTCCGTCGATAAATACGATAATATTGGGCTTCCTGGACTTCTTTGCGATATAATCCATTCCTCGGAGGCAGGCATATCCATAGCCTTTTCGAGTTTCATTTAGTACCGTAGCTCCTGCTCTTGTTGCGTTTATTGCCGTATCATCCGATGAGTTATTGTTTACAACAATTATTTCAGAAACTATAGCCGGGATTTCCTGAATGACCTTTGCAATGGAATTTGCTTCATTATAAGCCGGGATTATGACCTTGATATCTGTCATACCTTCCAAAAAGATTTATTATTCTCCACGTCTATTATTTATTTCGGTCATTTCTCGCCAGGAAGAAATATTCTTCGGCTTATGCGGTGCAAAAATATCACTATTTATGGCACCATCGATACCTGAAATAATTCTTTTTAGTTCCATTTTCTTAATGAGAACATTAGAAGTACAAACAATATGAAAGAATAAAAAAATAAGACTTAAAGACAGTATTAAAGTTAACGATACCAGGTAATATCTATTTTTGGTTTACGAGAGTCATTAAATCTACGTCATTGCCCAACAAGACCTCATTACCATCAATACGGCCTTTTAATGGGCCATTCTCAAGTTTCAAAACACCTCGCGGACAAACTGCAGAACATATGCCGCAACCAACACAGCTTGAGCGTACTATGTTTTCGCCTTTCTGAGCATAAGCACGCACATCGATGCCCATTTCACAATACGTAGAACAATTGCCGCATGATATGCACTGGCCACCGTTAGTTGTTATTCTGAACCTTGAAAACAAGCGTTGTTGAAAACCTAAAATTGCGGCCATAGGGCACCCAAAGCGACACCAGACCCGGTTGCCAAAAATAGGATAGAAACCTGTGCCAATAACCCCCGAAAAAATACTGCCAATGAGAAATCCGTATGATTTCCTTAAAGTTTCAGATTTAAAAAGGAATACGTTGCCATCTCCACTGAGGTAGTGAAAACCAATAAGGGCCATAATTATCGCGAAATATCCAATAGCACCATAACGGGCATCTTTTTGAAATTGCTCTCTTTTGAATACCATAACCAGAACGAAAATCAAGGTCAATAACAGGGCTACACCAATAAGAAAATAATTTTTAGTCAACCAATATTTGCTGGTATCGTTGCCCAGATAAGAATAAATTACTGCTGTAGTCATTAGAGTAACAAAAACCACAACACTATGAACCACCCAGCGCTCAACTTTCCAAGCCGATAAACTTTTGTCGCTTAACTGTCTAAATGAATCTCCCGCTGTTTCGGCCAATCCACCGCAACCGCAAACCCATGAACAGTACCAACGTTTACCATATTTATAAGTCAGAATAGGGGAGATCACAAAAACGGACAATACACCGAATAGGAGCATAGCCATGCCAATATCTCCTGAATCTATAAATGCGTTGATACGGTATCTCTCAAAATTATAATAGTTTAACGGCCATATATTCTTCAGATCATAATATGGGAGATTGCCATTTAATCTGGCCATTATTTCGGGAATGATGAATGCAAAAGCTGTTTGAAAGAACATAACACTTATGGTACGAATGATTTCGTATCTGTTATGTCTGTATTTCCAAATAAATTTAATTCCGAAAGCCAGAATAGCAACGGTATATAGTGATCCGTAAACAAACCACTGGCTGGCCGGATTACCGCTCAATAATTTGCTTAGTGGGTCAAATAGTGCAATTATACCCGTATTTGTACCATTCTTCACCAGCCCCAGGAATTCCGGGAAAAAGTAAAGGACTATATAGAATCCTGTAAGCGTAATTCCGGTTATCCAGGCCCATAGTCCTTTAGAAGATATTGATTTAAACCAAACACCGTCATTTTTTATGCCCTTCAGTTTTAGAGCATATGCCTCTTTTGTAAACCAAAATACTCCGATAAAAATTGCCGTGAGGGAAATGCTCAGCCAAATTCCTTTATTGGGAAAGTCTACATTAAAACCGGCAAGCAGAACAATAAAAAGACCTGATAATCCCAATAAAACGGCTAATTTTTGAAATCGACTCAAAGCCGCAGGCGGTTCTCCTGTTAGTGCCATACTTTTATCCGCAATGCTCATTCTTTATTTCAGTTTTATTAAGTTTTTAAAAATCCCATAGTTAAACGACTCATTCGAGTGCAAAAATTCGTTTCCAGTTTTTCTTTTCAGGCTTAATATCTGTACCAAATTTTAAATTGAACTCAGCTGCAATTTCATTTTCATACACTGCATAGAATTCAGGATCAAAATTGGCATCTTTAAGATATTTAATCACATGCATAACATCTCGTCCTTCATTTAGCCATTTATTGAAGATCTCGTGGCGGAGGCGAATTCCAAAAGTATTTATTCCTAGAAATTTCCTGGTTTCTTTATGAAAAGCAATTGTCAGACATATTTTTTCTTTGGAGTGTCGCCAATGAAAATGTTGTTCATGTTCTTTTCTGCCGTTGCTACTAAAAACCCACCCATAAGTTTGGTATTCTATGTCCAGAAATTTGGCGGAATTAAACCAGTATCCCGGTTTGTATTCTGTCCTGTTTCCGCAAATAGACTGGGCAACTGTTTCTCCCATCATACGGCCTGTATACCAAACAGCTTCAATAGGTCTGCGATTACCAATGGGCTCATGTTGTTCTGCACAGTCTCCTATGGCATAAATATCTTTTATGTTAGTTTCAAGAAATCGGTTTACCTTAATTCCTCTACCCAACTCAATTCCGGAGTCGTTTAAAAATGAGACATTAGGCGAAACACCGGGAGTTAATCCTACCATTTGACATTCAATGGTTTCACCCTTATCTGTCGTAATGGCCTTCACCCTGCCGCTATCATCGGCCAGAATTTCAGTCAAATTCGTCTCCAGACGCAGATCTATATGATGATCCAGAATGTGTTCATTCAGCATCTCAGATTCTCCATCCGGGAGCACCACATTCCAAAAACTCTTTTCCCGGACTAGAAAAGTAACTGGAATTTCTCTGCTTCGAAGCATTTCAGCCAATTCAATCCCAATTAATCCACCACCAACAATAACAGCACGTTTGCAAACTTCTTTATTGGGGGCATTAATTTCTAATAAATCGAGATCTTGTTTGGAATACAAACCCTGTACCCCGTGCAGATCCTGTCCGGGCCAACCAAATTTATTGGGTTTTGACCCTGTAGCCAGAATTAACTTATCGTATTTTAATATTTGGGCGTCCTCAATATGCAGTTCTTTTTTCTCATGATCTACTTTACTGACATAGCCCCGCAGGAGTTCAATCCTGTTTTTCTCCCAAAACCAGTCTTCATAAGGCTTTATATGTTCAAATTTCATATGACCCATATAAACATACATCAATGCTGTTCTGGAAAAGAAATAATCGGTTTCAGCAGAAATTATTATAATTCTCTTATTCGAGTTTTTACGGATATGTCTTGCGGCGGTTACACCTGCAACTCCATTCCCAATAATTACAATATTTTCCATGTTGTTTAAGGTTGATAGGCATTATGTCGAATATAAAGATAATAACTTAACACCCTCTTTAAATTTACATCAAGATTTATTACCTTAATTTTGTAAATGTCCTTATATATCAAATATGAAGAGATTCGGGTTTTTAATATTGCTAGTTCTTCAACTGTCTTGTAACAGCCAATCGGTAAATAAGATTAATGGAATTAGTTTTGTTGCTTCCAGGGATAAAGCCGTCCAGGAGCATGTAGATGCTTTCCTGAATATTCACGCGGATCATGCAGCCGTAATGCCATTTGGTTTTATAAGAGATATTTCAAGTCCGGAAATAATTTTTGATACGGACCGCCAATGGTATGGCGAAACCCAGGGTGGTGCTAAACAGTACATTGAATTATTGCGGGCAAACAATGTTAAAGTGATGGTAAAGCCCCAAATCTGGATATGGCGTGGGGAATTTACAGGAGGCCTAAAGATGGAAAAAGAAGAAGACTGGAAGATTCTGGAGGCATCCTATGATAAATTTATGCTTACTTATGCCAAATTAGCCCAGGATACTAAGGCTGAAATTCTTTGTATTGGTACAGAACTGGAGCAATTTGTGATGAACAGGCCAAAGTATTGGGAAGATTTAATTGTAAAAATCCGAAAGATTTATAAAGGTAAATTAACCTATGCTTCAAACTGGGATGAATACAAACGAACCCCCTTTTGGGAATCTCTTGACTATATAGGCATAGATGCGTATTTTCCTTTATCTGATGCCAAAACCCCAACGGTAGAGCAGTTAAAGACGGGTTGGAAACCCTGGAAAGAGAATATTGCTGCTCTTTCAAAAAAAACTTCTCGCCCGGTACTTTTTACAGAATTTGGATATCGAAGTATGGATTATACTGCAAAAAAACCATGGCTAGTTGATCGAAATGAGGAAGGTGTAAACCTCGAAGCTCAGGTAAATGCCAAGAGAGCTATTTTTGAGGAGTTTTGGCAGGAAGACTGGTTTGCAGGGGGGTTCGTTTGGAAGTGGTTTCTTAATCACGAAAAAGCAGGAGGGGGAATGGACAACAGATTCACGCCTCAGAATAAACCTGCCGAAGAAATCATTAAATTGTTTTATCAATCTAATTGATCACCATATTTTATTCCATTTTTTCTATTCGGATGTACTTGCAATTTGGCAACATTTTTGATAATCTTTGTAAAAATTGATTATTGTGCCACAGAATCTTATAAAACCACTTTTAATACTCCTATGGTTCCCACTCTTAACTTTGGTGGCACAGGATTCCCTGAAATCAGTTGTTGCTGAAAAAGGGGATGGTATTTATTCATTGCTTCGCAAGCAGGGAGTTGACCCTTATATCACCTATGATGATTTTATTGCTCTTAACCTGCCAAGACTTAGGGATAGTCTGCATTTGTATGAAGGAATGGCCTATGTCATTCCTAAAACAACAGGAGATAGTCTGGAAATAGTTAAAGAAGATACCAAAGTTGCAGGAATAAAAAATTCTGTAAAAGGGATTTCCTATGATATTTTTGGAGAGAAATATGCCGAGGTAACTGGTAAAAGCGAGCGTTTAAAAGGCACAGTATATTATTTGATATCAGGACATGGGGGTCCTGATCCAGGTGCTATGACCCAATACGCCGGGAAATCCATTTCAGAAGACGAATATGCTTACGACGTGACCCTAAGGTTGGCAAGAGAATTACTTTCCCATGGGGCACAGGTTTATGTTATAGTACGTGATCCCGATGACGGTATTCGCGATGAACGAATTCTGGAAATGGATAAGGATGAGTTAATCTTACCTGACCAGATCATTCCTTTGGACCAAAAAGACAGGCTTGAGCAACGTGTAGATGCCGTAAATAAATTATATCTGAAGCATAAAGGTAAACATCAACGCCTCGTGGTTACTCATGTCGATAGTCGTAGTAAAGGACAAAATATTGATGTTTTTTTCTATTACCACGAGAAAAGTAGTAATGGTAAAAAACTTGCTGAAAGCATTCACAATACATTTAAAAAGAAATACAAAAAGTACCAACCCAACCGAAGCTATTCGGGAACTTTTGAAGACCGGAGCAATCTATACCTGGTTAAGAAAACCTTGCCTGCAATGACGTTTATAGAAATTGGTAATATTCGCAATAAAAAGGACCAAAAACGGATATTGGATTACGATAACAGACAGGCTTTGGCAAAATGGATTTCAGAAGGGGTAATCCTGGACTACGAGACGAAATAGCTAACTGCAAATCCGCGGAATAAATTAGGTAGAAATTTTTCTTTTATAGTAGCGGTATAACTGTTCGGGATCTGCCCCGAAATAATTCTTAAGATGAATTATTCCAAAGTAGAATTGAAGTTTTAGCTTCCCTATTTGCTCATATTTACGCGCTGAGGTTTGCACTTTATCTGGAAGGATCTTAAAATTAGTAAGCTCGTAGAGACGGCTTGTGAATTCGTTATCTTCATATATTTTGTAACTTTCATCATAGCCACCAGAAGTATGGAATAATGCCTTGGTGATAAAAAGGGATTGATCTCCACCTCTACATATCCTATGATTTATTCTGCTAAACCAGGAAAAGAAACTCAAAAAACGGCTATTGCTATCAAATTTCATCCTAAAACATCCGGCTTCACCACCTTTTTGAATGGCATCTACGATTATCTTGTCAAAGTTTTTTGGAGGAAAAGTGTCTACGTGCAGAAAGTACAGAATATCACCTGCGGCATGTTTAGCGGCATAATTCATCTGTTTTGCGCGACCTTTTTCAGAACTGAGTACAACGGTATCAAATTTTGAAGCGGCCTCCATCGTTCCATCAGTACTGCCTCCATCTACTACAAGAATCTCTTTTATATTTGAAGAACTTCCATTTTTCAGAATATAATCTATAAGCTTAACTATATAGCCCTCTTCATTCAGAACAGGAATAATAATGCTTATTGAGGGCTTATTATTTAATTTCATTTAAACTCCAATTGTATTTAAGATATTCAATTTTCGCATCAGGATTAATGGGTGTTTTTAAATATTGGCTCAAATAAACTATTAAGGAACCGTTATTTTCAAAATCTTTTTTATACCATTTGAAGATTTTGGACAATGCTACTTTATTTTCAGATATTTTATTTCGGCTGGGGTCATTTACAAAGTCTTTTGAAGCCTTTTCCAATTGTTTATCCAACTTTCCTTCCGTATAGGCTTCGTTTAGTAATTTTGGACATGAATATGAGGCACAGTTGATCGCAAAATGAATTCGGGGTTCATTCATCTTTCTTAGGATCTGATGCTCTATTTCTCCTAATGAAATGAATTTTCCGCCATATTTGATCCACGCCTTGTCCCAGGGGTTATTTATATCTCTTATGCTGGCCAAAGGATAATTATCCAAAATTAGTTTAACTGTGGCGGCATTGTAAAGATTTATATAGTATGCCAGTTTTTTTTCTCTGGCCCAGTTTTCATTTACCGTATTACTACCCAATTGCTCTAAGTACCGGTTTAGAGTTTCTGATTCCTTTTTAAAACCTAAATAGTCTACGTTGCCTTTCTCGTCAACAAAGCTATGCAGCAATCTGTCCCAGCTTTTGTGGTCTGCTTCTCCGCATATCTGTTCACTGGAGATTGGATCTAAAACCAATGAGTCCTGCAAGAGTGAAATCGGCTGGAAAAGACAGCATAAAAGGAGGAAATTTATTTGGAGCATTGTTTATTTTAAAACTTTAGTTGAATTAGTAGTTTAAACCTTACATCAAATCATAATTACTTCGCGAATAGATATTTATGTCTCCCATGAATAACTACGGTGCACATAGTTTTAGTAATTGGACTATAGCCATTTAATGTAATAGCGGTATAACTCATAATTCCCTTATTAATTCCATAAATAATTTTATCATTTTGGGTTCGGTTTCTTCTGCGACCTTAATTATTTCGTCAATATGTACGGGCTGCAGATTGTCGGGATCGCATTCATCAGTAAGTACGGACACCGCTACAACAGGGAGATTTAAATGCTTAGCCACAATTACTTCGGGCACCGTACTCATACCAACGGCATCTGCCCCAATAGTTTTTAGCATTCGATATTCGGCTCTTGTCTCTAATTGAGGTCCAACCACCGAAGCATATACGCCGGTATGTAATGTAATACTTTCGCGGACTGCAATTCCTTTAATTTTTTCACACATTTCAATATCATAAGGTTGGCTCATATCCACAAAACGCACCCCAAAATTGGCAACATTTTTGAATGCCAAAGGCGATCCCCCCTGAAGGTTAATATGATCTTCGATAAGCATGATATCACCTTTTTTATAGTTGAGGTTAATAGCCCCGGCGGCATTGGAGATGAACAACTTTTTTATTCCCAATTCGTGCATGACCCTTATAGGATAGGTAACATCATCAAACTCATAACCCTCGTAAACATGAAAACGACCTTGCATAACCACTACTTTTTTATTTTCGAGTGTGCCATAAATAAGCTTACCACTATGAAATTCAACGGTAGCCAAAGGGAAAAATGGAATGTTATGGTAATGGGCTACAACACCAGATTCTATATGGTCTACCAATCTGCCAAGTCCTGTACCCAGTATAATCCCTATTTCAGGACTTTCAAAGCCTTTATTTGTGAGGTAAAGGGATGATTCTTCAAGCTGTTTTTTGGTCATAGGCTCAAATTTTTACAAAGGATTCAAAAACATCAAACTCTTTTAAATCTTCGTAGACATCAATATCATTTTTGATTTGCAACAGTTTTACCTTTTTATGATTTAAGTTATTAAGGGTATCTTCCAGGACGGTTTCTGTGCCCCAATTCTTGTTTAAGAATATCTCCTTGTTCAATGTCTTCATTCCCAGGAGATAGTAACCTCCATCTGCTGCCGGACCTATTACAAAATCAGAATTTTCCAAACTATTAAAACCTGCTTCAATGGTTTCACTATTTAAGTCATAAATATCACTGCCTATAATGATAATCTTTTGATAACCCTTTTGAAATCCAGACTTAAATCCATTATACATTCGTTCTCCCAAATCATTACCTTCTTGCAACTGTTTTGCGTAATTGTCTTTATCCCATAAATCATTTTCGGGTATTTCTTCTGAATAATAAACTTCTTTTGAACAATTAAGGTCTTTTGTAATCTCAGCCGTATGCTGCAATAAGATCATATAAATATCCAATGCCGCCTGATCTCCTATAACCGCCGCCAATCTTTTCTTACACTTTCCTAATTTGGGGTTTCTAGTAAAAATAAGTAGTAATCGGTCTTTATTTTCTTCCAACTTCATATATGAATTAATCCTAATATACTTTTTCTGCCTTGGTCAGATATTTCCCCCATAACTTACCATATGCGTGTACTTTTTTGGTTTTTTCACCCTTGGTATTATAAACAGGATACCCCTCATTGGTCCATTCAAAAATACCCCCATATAAATTCTTCGTATTGAAATAGCCAGATTCTAAAAGTTCTTCGCCAATATTCTCAGATCTGACCCCTATAGAACAATAAACCACAATATTTAAATTTTTATCAGGATATTTCGTTACCACATCTGCCAATTTAAAATCATCATAACCTATCCAGACGGCATTTTTTAAATGACTTACCTCATATTCTTCCCATTCTCTTGTGTCTAAAATAAGTTGGTTTTTTAAATTTTGTAATTCAGTAACAGAAATGTAAGGGACACTCTCGTTATTATACCAATCAAGAGCCTGGTCTATAGATGATTGTGCATTAGCCGAGAATAGGAGAAAAAAGAAACATGAACATTTGATAAAAAGAGGCATCGCTACG
The DNA here is from genome assembly GCF_049669105.1 of Eudoraea sp. NCBI lineage: Bacteria > Pseudomonadati > Bacteroidota > Flavobacteriia > Flavobacteriales > Flavobacteriaceae > Eudoraea > Eudoraea sp. The sequence continues at coordinate 43,589 of NZ_JBATKE010000257.1, read as the reverse complement.
AATTATATCCAGGTGTAAAGATACTCATTTGGGCAAAAATTTATCCTATCTTAAGGTGGTTTTCGGGTCCAATAAATAAAATGTATTTTTATAAAAATCAACTGTTTGTGATGAGAAATTATATCCTATTTAGTCTTCTGAGCGTATTATTTTTTTCATTTTCTTCCTGTAAAAGCAAAGAAGAAGAAAAAAACACAGAAATAGCGTCTATACCAGAAACCACTTTTTTTAAAGAGCCTTACAGGCCACAATTCCATTTCACACCAACAGAGATGTGGATGAATGATCCTAATGGACTGGTTTATAACGACGGAATATATCATCTTTTCTATCAGTATTATCCTGAAGATATTGTTTGGGGACCAATGCATTGGGGTCATGCTACAAGCAAGGACCTGATATTTTGGGAACATAAGCCTATTGCTTTATTTCCGGATGAAAATGGTTATATTTTTTCGGGCAGTGCTGTTCTTGATAAAAATAATACGTCCGGTCTGGGCACTCTGGACAACCCTCCTCTGGTGGCTATTTTCACTTATCATGATATAAACAAGGAAAAAGATGGTTCGAACGATTTCCAGACTCAAGGGATAGCGTATAGCCTGGACAATGGGGAATCGTGGACTAAATATCAGGATAATCCGGTTCTGGGAAATGAGGGTATTAGGGATTTTAGAGATCCCAAAGTTTTCTGGAATGAACCAACTCAAAGTTGGATCCTTGTATTGGTCGCAGGTGACCATGCACAACTTTACAGGTCTGACGACCTAATTTCCTGGGCCTATCTAAGTGAATTTGGAAAGGAATCAGGGGCGCATGGAGGTGTCTGGGAATGCCCCGATCTGTTTCCACTCAAAGTATCTGGCTCAGAAGAGGAAAAATGGGTGCTTATTATTAGTATAAATCCAGGGGCACCAAACGGCGGTAGCGGGACCCAATATTTTATTGGTGATTTTGACGGGACCACATTTACCTCAAATCAACAGGCCGAAAAATGGATAGATTGGGGAACGGATAATTATGCAGGGATTACTTATAACAATGAACCAAATGACCAGCGGATATTTATCGGATGGATGAGCAACTGGGCCTATGCAAGAGACACGCCAACAAAGGAATGGAGAAGTGCTATGACCGTTCCAAGAAAGTTATCACTTATTAAAGTGGGCAATTCATATGAATTGGCCAATTACCCCCTGGATGATTTTGGAACCGTCTTTAAATCGGAATTTAAAAAGGACCTTGAATTGGCAGCGGGTGAGTCGGAAACTGTCGCTTTTGACAATTATAATCAATCCGAAATAAGGTTTAAAACCATGAATCGAAATTTTGAAATTTCTTATAATAATAGTTTAGACGAGGAACTGGTATTGACCTTAGACGGGGATCAGGAATTGTTTTTATTAGATCGAACTAAGTCGGGCAAAACCGCGTTTAAAGAAGAGTTTGCAAAAAGTGTTCAGAAAATGCCGATCAGGAACTTGCCTGATGGGGAATTCGAAGTGCGGATTTTGATGGATTGGTCTTCAATAGAAGTGTTTATAAATAACGGGCAATATGTAATGACTTCACAAATATTTCCTAATGAATCGTATACAAATCTTATTTTCAAGAATTCCTCTTCCTCAGTTTTGACAATTAATGCATTAGAGGTAAACAGGGCAGAATCTATCTGGTAGGGATTCAGGCATTTTCATTTAAGATTCCATACATAAGCCCTCGCAATTCCGCGAGGCCTTTTAAACGCCCTATTCCGGAATAGCCAGGATTTGTCTTAATATCCAGGTCGTTTAACAATTGCTGTCCATGATCCGGGCGCATAGGTAATTGTTTGTTTCTTTTCTCCTGCAATTGAAGGAGTTCCTTCACCACGCCATACATGGGAACATCACCTTCTAAGTGGCAGGCCTCATAAAAGTTGCCATCCGCATCCCTTCTGGTACTTCTAAGATGAACAAAATGAATATGATCTCCATAGTCCTTTATGATTTGTACCAGGTTATTATCTTCTCTTACGCCGAGGGAACCGGTACAAAATGTAATCCCATTATTAGGGCTGTTGTTTTCCGATAGGATTCGCTTTATGTCCGCCGCCGTGCTCATAATTCTTGGCAGACCGAGTATCGGATAAGGTGGATCATCCGGATGTATAGCGAGAAAAACATTGTTTTCTTCAGCCGCAGGAAGTACTTCATTTAGAAAAAGATGCAGGTTTTTTTCCAAAGTTGGGGCATCAATATTTTGGTAACTATCTAATGCTTTCTGAAACTCCTCCAGTGTATAGCCTATCTCTGCCCCGGGAAGATTGTCTAAAATGGTTCTTTTGAGTTTATCAATTTCTAAAGCACCCAAACCCTGATAATAGGTTTCGGCTTTTTTGATGATATCCGGAGGATAAGATTCTTTAGCACCCTGTCGCTTTAAAATAAAACAGTCGAAGGCGGCCAGGGCTCTCATTTCAAAATTTAGTGTTCTTGCTCCGTTTGGCAGTTTATGATCCAATTCTGTGCGTATCCAATCTAATATGGGCATAAAATTGTAGCAGATAATGTTTATGTCTTCGGAGGCAAGATTTTTGATAGTTAATTTGTAGTTCTCTATAAGTTCCTTGAAATTTTCACTCCGCCTCTTAATAAATTCATGAACGGGAACACTTTCTACAACAGACCATCTGAGTCCCGCATTTTCTATAAGACGTTTTCGGTTTTGTATGGCCTCTTTAGTCCATACCGCTCCATTTGGAATTTCATGCAAAGCTGTTACAATGCCAGTTGCTCCTGCCTGTCTTATATCACTTAAGGTTACAGGGTCATTAGGCCCGTACCATCTCATTGTTTGTTCCATTGTCTTCATACGCCCGAATATGCATTAAATCCGCCATCTACCGGAATAATTGTCCCGGTTACAAATTTTGAGGCATCGCTGCTAAGCCATTGCAGTACCCCAAAGAGTTCATCGGGATTACCAAATCTGCCCATAGGGGTATTCTCAATAATTTGTCTGCCTCGTTTTGTTAATTTGCCGTCTGCCTCTGTAAGTAAATTTCGGTTTTGTTCGGTTAAAAAGAAACCGGGAGCAATAGCATTAACTCTTAACTCTGCACTGTGTTTATTACAAAATTCGACAGCCAGCCATTTGGTCAGGTTATCAATAGCGGCCTTTGCAGAACCGTAACCCAAAACCCGGGTTATGGGCCTTTGAGCGGCCATGGAAGAAATATTAATAATACTTCCTTTTAAATCTTTTAGAAATAAGGGCAGGAATGTTTTTATTGGGAGGAAGGAACCCATATAATTCAGTTCCATAACTTTATTTAATTCATCTATCCTGGCATCCAATATGGTCTGCTCCGGAGTAATTACTGCCCCGGCCATATTCCCGCCTGCCAGGTTAACCAGGACATCTATTTTTTCAAATTCATTTTCAAGTTCGAATTTTGCCCGATTTAAATCCTGGTTATTTGTCACATCCGCAATCAGTGGAAATACTTTGTGTCGGGTATTCTTTATTCCCTCGATTAGCGAATTTACTTTATCAGGATTCCTGCCCAGCGCAACTACCCTGGCACCTTGCCCTGCCAGATAGGCTGTCATGGCCGAACCTAATACACCGGTTGCACCACTAATTACAATAATTTTGTCGTCTACAGAAAACAATTCAGACATGATAGGATGTTAAGAATATTTCGATTTGGGAATGGCAAATACTAAGATTCCCGGAACCCGATTAATCTTTCCAAATATAACTTAAGAAAGTGAAATTATTAAAGTACTTCCCAAACTAAAATGGAAAATAAGCCTTTGCATTGTGGTAACAGATATCTGATACAATCTGACCCAACCATTTTTCATCTTCCGGTAATTCTCCATTTGCAACGTCTTTACCGATAAGATTGCAGAGTACTCTCCTAAAATATTCATGTCTTGGAAATGAAAGAAAACTGCGAGAATCTGTTAACATCCCAATAAAACAACTAAGCAGGCTAATATTGGAAAGCGAGTTCAATTGTTTTTCCATGCCGTCTTTCTGATCTAAAAACCACCAGGCAGAACCAAATTGAATTTTACCCTTGACGCTTCCATCATTAAAATTACCAACCATAGCAGCAATAACTTCATTGTCAGCCGGGTTTAAATTGTAAATAATTGTTTTGGCAAGTTGGTTTGTACTATCCAGGGTATCCAGGAAGTTACTCAGGGACACGGCCTGCGAAAAATCCCCTATAGAATCAAACCCTGTGTCCGGCCCCAACCGTTGAAGCATCCTTTGATTATTATTTCTGAGGGCACCGAGATGAAATTGTTGTACCCATCCATTTTTATGGTAGCATTTGGCAAGAAATTTTAATACTTCAGATTTAAAATAGGCTACCTCATGCGGATTAAGGGACTCCCCATTTTTTAATTTTTTAAAGATTTTGGAGCTATCAAATGTTTCATTTTTGAAAAAAGGGAGGTAATCCAAGCCGTGATCTGCCAATCTGCAGCCATTTTCATGAAAGTAATTTATTCTTGATTCCAAGGCGGACAGAAGGTCCGTATATGAATGAATAGAAGCATTGGCAACTTCTTCCAATTGGCCTAAATATTTAAGGAAAGCGGTGGTATTTTCAACGGCATAGGCTTTATCCGGCCGAAATGCCGGCAACAATCTTAGACCCTTGTTCTGTCTGGCTTTTTTATGATATTCAAGTGTATCCAAAGGATCATCAGTTGTGCAAACCACTTCAACGTTCATCTGTTCCAATAGACCGAGGGTACTATATGTGGGAAGTTGTAATTGTTCAGTGCACGTATTATAAATATTTTGTGCATTATTTTGATCCAGGAGCACATCAATATTAAAATAACGCTTTAATTCGAGGTGGGTCCAATGGTACAAAGGATTTCTAACCGTATATGGAACAGTCTCTCCCCACTTTACAAATTTTTCCTGATCTGTGGCATTTCCGGTAATATATTTTTCTTCAATACCAAGAGTCCGCATAGCTCTCCATTTATAATGGTCTCCGTTCAGCCATACCTGGGAGATGTTATCAAATTGAAAATCTTCTGCTATTTTCTCAGGCGACAAATGATTGTGGTAATCAATTATTGGCAGATCTTTTGCATAATCGTGGTAAAGCCGGCTGGCAAAAGGGGTCTGCAATAAAAAATCTTCATGTATAAAATTATTGACCGCCATTTTAGTTCACATTTACGGTTTCAGGCAACATTGTTCCAACCATCCTGGAAGCAAGTTCTTCCAGATCAATACCCAATTGCTCTTTGTTTACACGAAGTACTTCGGTGCGTAATTCTAAAGGTAAATTCGAATAACCATCCTTTGCCCCCAGGATCATTCCGGCCACTGCAGCGACAGTATCATTGTCTCGCCCGTAATTTACAATAAACTGAATGCTCTTAACAAAATCACCTTCCCCGTAGGCCAATCCGGCAATCATAATTTGCCAGATTTCACCTGCATGAAAAGGGATGGCCTTTTCGTCTTTTTCCAATAATGCGTAAACAAATTCCTGTTGTGCCCAATCCGTCTTAGAGCCGTTAAAATGATCGGGAATTTTTATCTCCAATGAATCTGTCAATGTTAGAGAATCTGATATCATGATTTCCCGGGACAGGTTTACATATTTTCTGGTCGCGTTTGCTGTGTTATAGGAAATACGGCCTACCAGCCTACTGTCCTGATAACGCATAGGATCAATAAAAATGGCAGTATTAAGTATGGAATCTATATCTGTGGTTCGCATGGCCATTTGGGTCATCGCTGCTACCAGCCCCGAAATATCCTTAGCGTATCCAAGATCAAAAATTGAATGTTTGTAAGCTTTAAGATATGCTGTCTCCGGATTAGGCTCTATCAAACCAAACATGGGGGTGTATAACATCCCTGCGCAGGACATTTCTCCCCCATAAAACCTGTTTTGAGCCTCCAGATACTCCTCTGTGCCTTTCTGGTAGGCCAGTGCCACCCGGGCCCATTCTTTAATCCAGTCTACCTTTTCTAACCTGGCGTCCAGGGCATCAGGAGAAGCTAAAATTTCCTTATCACCCAGCCTGGAAGCTATAGATTGATAGTAATCTGTAATAAATTTTGCAAAATGTTTCGCATCTAGTTCGTGTGAATAGGTGTCAAAATATGAAACCATAAAGTACTTCCATCGGGTATCATCAGTAGTAGCGCCGGCATTCAGGTTATGTTCCCAGGTTCCTTCAGGAGATTGTATGCGTTCTGCAGGGGTAAGCCCGGTAATGTACCCATATTTATGCTGAATGTCAGACCTGTGCCACATTTCAGTAGACGCTCCCATGGCATCACCTATGGCAGAACCAACAAGTGCTCCTAAAATCTTATCGTATAATTCTTCCTTATTTAAGATAAGAGAATCCTGGGCGTAAGCAGATTTCTTAGGTTCAGGGATATCAATGTCTGCCTTCCGATCCTTGCATGATAAGATGATCACAGACAATAACAAGGCGATAATAAAAAAATTATATTTCATACTAATATCATTTTTCTGGCAAGATGTAAAAGATAGTCTTTTTCCTCGATAGTTCGTTGCAATGGTAGCTGTGCCAGGCCAATTAAACGCCGCATAATTTCAATACCAGCTACCTGGGAAACAAGACTATTACTTGCTTCTCCTTTATAGAGTTCCATTACTGTGGCTAAAGAGGAATCATCCATTGTAGCCATAAGCAGGTGTGCCGTCATAACGCCCAGGTCAAACTCCCTAAAACCAATAAAACTAAATTCGGGATCTATAATATACACCTCATTTTCCAGTTGCATCCAGCTACCGGGATAATAGTCGCCATGGATTAATACATTTCCTTTGGAAAGGTACATGTCGCCAAGTTTATTGACAACTGTTTTTATGGCTGCATCCTTTTTATATGGGAGTGATAATTCCTGCAAGCCTTCCTGGATATCATTTAACTGAAATCCGTTGTCTTCCATAAAGGGAAGCACAAAAATATGCTGATGATTTAATTGCCTCAGGATTCTGTTTTCAGGAAAATTTTCTACATTAACCGCGTTGTGAATAATTTCTGAGATGCCTACAAGTTTTTCCAGAGCAGGCAGGGAAATCCTGCGTTCCCCGTAACAAAAAGTCATGTCCTCACACTGTCCCAGATCTTCCATTTGAATTAGGTAGTTCTCCTGATCAAAGGCTAAGATAGCAGGGATATGATCCGCAATGGCAGCCCCCTGTATTGCTTTATAAAACTTATATTCCACCTCTATCCGGTCGAGAGGAGCTTCTATCTGCTGGTATTTCTGTACATATGGTCGTGATTGCTTTAATATAAAAGAACGCTGATTCGATTTTACACGAAGTACAACATTCATGTTGCCTTCTCCTGGTTTTGAAACTGCACTAATTTTTTCATTTGGATTCAGCCACTTATTGGATTCCAGAAAATCCTGAAGCGCTGGTAGAGGAGTATGGGTATCTAAAGAAATCAAATGGCGAAGAATTTTATTGCAATATAGTCCCAAAACAAAAAAATCCTTACGTTAAGCAGGATTTTTTATCAATTTTAAAAGGCGGAGAATACCATCCAATTTTGATCGGTAATTTATATTTCTTCAAAGGCTATAGTTCTGTCAATTTATTATTTATTACGAGTCGAAAGTTCTCCTTTGAAACGTTGTGTACTTGTTGAGTAAGGCCAAGGTAAATAAGGGCCGCTAAGCACCATGTGCGTGCGGCCCTTAAAAAATAAATATCTATTTGCCGCCCATGGAGTTTTCAATTTGTTTCTGGACCTTTTCGAGATTGAAGGACCCTGGAGTCTGGCTCGGCGGATATTCCTTCATGGTCATGAGAAACTGTGCTGCTACTTTTTGCATTGGTCCGAGGACGAAAACCCGGTCAAGGAACCAATCATTATAGGTGTTTGAATTGTGCTGGGCTTTCTCAAATGGATCCCGGCGAAGATTGAATAACAGCGGTACACGAAGTTCTGTGAAGGGTTCGCGCCATACTTCGAAGGCAACCCCTCTGTTTTCTAGGAAAACGGCTTTCCAGGGCATATATCGCATGGCAACTATCTGACCATCATCATTCACATATATAAACTTTTTTCGAGGTGATTCTGTGGTTTTGCCACTGATATAGTCGAGTTGGTTGGCTCCATCGAGATAGTTCTTGTATGTACGTCCATTTAACTCAACCCCCGCCTTCAACTGCTCTATAATGTTGGGGTTACCGCCTGCAGCAGCGAATGTTGGAAGCCAGTCCTCATGGGAAACGATACCGTTTCGTACCGTTCCGGCAGGAAAATGGCCGGGCCATCTTACGAAACAGGGTACGCGGTAAGCTCCTTCCCAGTTTGAATTTTTCTCACTGCGGAAAGGTGTGGTGCCCGCATCTGGCCAGGTGTTGTAATGTGGCCCGTTGTCCGTGGAATACTGTACGATCGTATTGTCGGCGATGCCGAGATCATCCAGAAGTTTCAGGAGTTCACCAACCTGCATGTCGTGCTCTATCATGCCGTCTGTGTATTCGTCATTGCCTTTATGGCGGTTCTCTTCCTTTACATGGGTTCGGAAGTGCATACGTGTTCCATTCCACCAGCAGAAAAACGGTTTACCAGCCTTGACCTGCCGTGTAATGAAATCTTTGGCAGCAGCAATGGTTTCCTCATCAATAGTTTCCATCCGCTTTTTGGTCAGCGGTCCGGTGTCTTTGATAGTTTGGCCGCCTTTTCCGTCTGCTAAGCAGTGGAGCACGCCACGAGGACCGAAAGACTCAATGAAAGTGCTGCCATCAGCTAATATCATATCCCCCGGGTAATCTTCGTTTTCAGGTTCTTCCTCGGCATTGAGGTGATAAAGATTCCCCAGGAATTCGTCGAAACCGTTCACGGTAGGCAGGTGCTCATCACGGTCACCCTGGTGGTTCTTCCCAAACTGTCCGGTGGCGTAGCCAAGACTTTTCATAGCTGTGCCAATCGTAACATCCGTTTGCTGCCAGCCTTCCTTGGCACCGGGGATGCCAACCTTAGTCATACCTGTTCGGACAGGGACGGATCCGTTAAGGAAGGCGGCGCGGCCTGCAGTGCAACTTTGCTGGCCGTAGTAATCGGTAAAGAAGACGCCTTCGTTTCCTATACGGTCTATATTGGGAGTCTTGTAGCCCATCATGCCACGGTTATAATAGCTGATGTTCTCAGTGCCTATGTCATCTCCCCAGATAACTAAAATATTGGGTTTTTGATTTTTCTGTGCATAGGCCGACATAAAGACAAGAGCCAGCACAATAGATAGTAAAGTGTTTAACTTTTTCATGATTAGTTTTGATATAGTATTATAATTTGTGGAGAATATAATATTCTCTATTAAAAAACACAAAAAAACCAATATAATAATTAGTTTGTTCTTTAATAATATCCCTGTAAGCCATGATTTTATGCCTATTAAATCAATTAAAATAGATTAATTGCTGACCACGGAATTTATTCAGGGTAAAAAACTCTTGCTTAAATAAATATTAAGACTTAAACAAAATACGCAGCGAATTTTGAAACTTGCTTGGATATTTATTCAGACAATGCAGATATAAAATATGTGCAAATCTCTTTAAAATAGCAGATTAATCAAGATTCCTAATAGATGGATGCTGGGCTCCAAATAAATACGTTTTTTAGTCCGTAAATAAATTTAAACAAGAGGTGTTCAATTTACCATTTGGGTTATTCATAAAATCTATCATAACCTGGTTTTTGCATTCCCGATTTCCACCTCCATGTCCTCCTTCATCAAGGATTAATAGGTTTCCCTTGCTCAGGTTTTCCATAAATAAATCACCGTTTTTGGGGGGGGTAACAGGATCAAATCTATTTACGAAAACTAATGTTGGGACATCAGAATCCTGGAATTTTCGTTCTTCCAAAGGCAAGTTATTGGTGTGCCAATTCATCCCTGCGATGTAAAAAGCATCAAAAAAGCCAAGTTTGACAGGAATTAGAGGAAATTTTTTATAGTCCTCAAAAATCACTTCCGCAGTATTTGCCGGATTAAAATTTTCAAATTTTTCTACCGAAAGTAACATGGTGAGGTTTAGTCCTCCGGTTAACTCATATTCAAACTGCAGCACTTCAGTAATCACTTCTCCACCTCCCTCAATGAAGGCTCTAATGAGTTCTGGAGCCTTTTCTCTTGAATTACTCTGATATAGCAACCTTCTCAGAAGATAGATCCCGTCCTGGGCATTGATAGTTACATCTATTGAATCATTCATGGTGACTGTCAATGGCTTTTCCTTCAATGTCGAAATCGCTTTAAAATAATCGTCTTTTAGACCTGGAAATTGTTTTTTGCAATCGGAATCATTTTCACAGTACTCAAAAATTCGCCCTAGTGCTAGGGAATAACTGTCTAAGCGATTTAGAAGAAAATCCCCGCTCAGCGGAGCTGGGGAATCCAGAACAGAACTATTAATAAATTCCGGAAACATATCCTGCACAATCCTTGCAATACGAGTGCCATAAGAACCCCCGAACAGGTTGTATTTCTCATACCCCAAATGCTTAAAAAGCATTCCTACATCCTTCGCATTTTGAATAGAATTATAATACCCCGGATTAATATCTTGTGCCTCACATTTCTTTTTATATTTAAAAATCAAGTCTGTCATCAAAACCAATTCCTCTTCTTCATCGGCATCCTGGGCCATAATATCAAAGGCATCAAAAGACATGTCGGGTAGGGCAGAGGAATATCCAATGCCGCGTTGGTCAAAAAGAATTATATCGCGTTCATTTCTCATGGGGTGTTCCAATAAGAAACCAACCATGCCCTGACTCAGAGAATTGCCACCCGGGCCACCCGAAAAGAAGATCATTGGAAATGCAGCAGAAATACTGTCTTTGGCTTTTAAAACTATGTAGGTAATCTGAATTTGTTTACCATCGGGATTATCGTGATTTTCAGGCACTAAAATTGCACCGGCCTGCACATCTTTTCCCTCCGGGAGCCAATCCAGGCCTTGGGGCTGAATTGATTTCGGGTATTTCTGCGCCTGACAAACAAAAGTTAGCAGGAATACTACAATGTAAAAATTAATTTTTCTCATATAGAATATTTTTTATGAACCCTATCATTTACTGTAATCTAATTGTATAATTTCCCTTATTCCATCCAAATAGGAGGTTGGTTTAAAATCAAAATGATCGTTAAACTTGTCTGAATTAAACACATAATCTCTGTCGTACTGGTACATCATTTCAGGCATTTCCCGCATCAAAGGAATAAAAAGGCCAAGTAATTTTACGATGAACTTTGTAGCTGTCTGGGTTTTAGGTTTTACATTCATTTCTTTTGCAATTGTGTCAATCCATTGCCTTCCGGTAAAAGGATTTTCAGCCGTAGGCAAATGCCACACCTGGTTATAAGCGTTTTCAGAATTGCCAAGAAGTGCAGTTGCTTTACCAGCGTCGGGAGTATAGGTAAATGAGTGTTTAAAATTTAAGGAAGCCATCCAATTGGCCTTTTTGCCGATGCTTAAGGGTTTAAAAACAGTCTCGGTTAACATACTCGTATTTTTAATGCCCGGGCCATAAAAATCTGCTGAACGCGCGATAAGTGCAGTAAGCTTTCCTTCTTTAACTTTAGACAGGATCATTTCTGCTATTTCTGCCCGTATTTTCCCTTTTTTGCTGGGAGGGTTAATTGGTGTTTCCTCATTCATCCCATTTAAGTGGTCTGGGTCGTACATATAGATGTTGTCAAAGAATACCAATTTGCAATTATGTGTAATACAGGCATCAATTACATTAGCGGTGAATTTTGGCCAGTTTTCCTTCCAGATTTTTAAATTGTATGGAAATCCAACGGTTACATAAACTATGGTTGAACCTTTCACTGCTTCATTGACTTCAGACGAATTGAGGAGATTGGCCGGGAAAGTTTCATCTGTCTCATTGACTTTTCTAGGATTTCTGCTCACCAACCTAATTTGGGAGGTATATTCTTTTAAGGCTTTGGCTAATTCTATCCCAATTGCTCCGCCTGAACCTAGTATTGTTTGCATATTTTTTTATTACCACCCAAGCGTTTGATTACAATTCCTTTTATAAAGTTAACAATAAATGAATATGAATAAGGCTTAAATTTAATTCTCCAATTCGAACAAAAAATCTCTAATTGCAAGGTTGTTCTCTTCCGGGTTATCGTGCATTGTTATGTGTGCGGCACCCTTAATTACGACCATCTTGGAGTTTGAAACAAGACTTTGAAAATGCCGAACTGTTGAAGGTCTGGCTTCGTCGAACTCACCACAAATGAACAGGGTGGGGATTTTTATTTCTTTTAGTTGTTCGCCCCTTTCATAATTCTCTAGTATTCCGGTTGCATTGAATTCGCTCGGCCCCCACATATAATTATAAACATTCATATTTGCCCCTGTAAAAGTACTATCCATATTTGCATCCCATGGCAGTTTTTTAGCCACAAAATTCTCATAGAATATATTTATGGCCTGTTGGTATTCAGGAGAATCATAGGTTCCGTTTTCATTGTTAATTTTTATAGCAGATTGGATGGAATCCGGGAGTGTCTTTATTAATTCTTCGGTATCTTCTGACCATCTTGAAATGCTCAATGCCGGACTTGCAAAGATCAGTGCTTTTATACGATCCGGATATTTAAGATAATAATCCATTCCTAACATAGTACCCCATGAATGACCATACAGGTAAAATTCTTTTACCCCCAAATTTTGCCTGAGGGTTTCAAGTTGTTCCACAAAATTATCAACGGTCATTAGGGTGCTGTCAACTTCCGTTTCTGACCTTCCACAACCAAGCTGATCGAAAAAAATTACCGGCCTGTCCTTACCTAATTCTTTCATTGGGTTTAAGTAGTAACTCGGGAATCCCGGCCCTCCATGCACTAATAGTAGAGGGGTTTTGTCACTATCACCGACAATTCTGTACCATATTTGTCCTCCTTTAACTTCGGTATAGCCTTCTCCCGGAATAAGCTTAGTTTTCGATTCACAACCAACAACCATTATTGTGAGTATTGCTAAAACCGCCCATAAATTTATTTTATGTCTTTTCATTATCCTGTGCTATAAACCTTCCGCCTTAAGATAATAATTAATCCAGTAACCCTAAACTTTATCTAAAGCTTTCCAAAATTACAATGATCCAATTGATATTGCTAAGTGAATAGCTGATATATGTCTTATTAAAGACCATTTGTATTTCCACCATATTCCGAGGATATCTTCATTGAATCAGAAATAGAGCAGGGCATCTTTAAAAATAAAACTACCCCCAAAAACAATTATGAAAATCCAAAAAATTAGAGACAGATAGCCTTTGAGTTTGGATATGGAAAAATAGTTGATTGTTTCATTTCTTTCTCATTTTAAGTTGGTTGCTTTATTTGTTGTGGGAAGTATTTTTTGACATTATCTGAATTTAAGGTATTCCATTGCCTTTACGCTGAATTCGATATAAATCATCTGTCGCTTGTAAGATCTTCAACCTGAGTTGGGGGTTCAGATTGGGATTAGCCTGGAGAAACTCCGTTAAGATGGCGTAAGCCTCACGGGATGAATACATACCAATGGTATTGTTTAACCATGCTTTCGGGAAAAATATGTCCCCGGTTTGTTGAATTTCTTCAATCAGATTTAGGCTAAGTTCAAGTGATTCAATAGCCGTTTCTTGTCTTAAGGGATGGTGAATGTAGTAGCAGGCAGACAATACCCAATTTTCCTTCTCCCGATTTTCTTCATCTGCCAGTGACTTGAAAAAATCCATCCTGATTTCATTTTCAGTTGACAATGCCGGCATAAGGAAATCAAATCGTTTCACCTTATTAGAATCTTTTAGAGCTGCCCTCGATTCGTTAAGTATTTTAGATGCCGCCTGGTGTTCATAAAGAGCCAACCTCATTGCAATTCCGGTAAAGTCATCTTGATTCAGCAGCAAGTCGGGAATTACTATTTCTTCACGCCAAATTTTATATAGTCTATCCCGGGCTATCCCGGTATAAGCAAAGGATAGAAATGTATTGAACAAGGTTTTTTTAATGCTCGGTTCCTCATTCTGTTGAAGCCGGGCAAACAAGAGTTCCTCTATTTCGTTTTGTTGCTGAATTCGTTCCTCCTCTGAAAAATAGGTCCAGAATAAATGAATTATTTGGTTGGAGAGTAATGATAATAGCAACTCGTTTTTTTCTTTTTTTAATCCCTCCTGAAAAATCCCGAATGCTTTGTTTTTAGATATATTACTGTTTAATGCATTATCATAACAGCTAAGGTATATACTTGCCCGGCCTATTTCATCATTAATTTTTGACGCAAATTCTAAGGCGGCATCTGATACCGGAAATACGCCATATCCCAAGCCATTGCTATTGTAGATGATGTAATTTGGTTTTGCCAAACCCTCCGCTTCTGTAAGCTGGATTTTTTGTTCTTTTAAACCAACTTCTATTACATGTGTGCTGTCTGGATAAATAAGTGATAATTCGAATACCTGAGGCCAGATATTTCCGGAATCATTTTCTGACCGCTGCTCAATAACAAAGGATTTTATGTTATTTAGACCATCATAGAGAATAGTACTTTCAATAATGGGACGCCCGGGTGAATTAACCCATACGTTACTCCATTCTATTAAATTTAATTCCGTGTATTTATCCAGGATATTTACAAGATCGTTCCAGTCGGCATTATCATTTTCGAACGTTTTTATGTATTCTATTATCCCTTTTTGGAAATTGTCTTCCCCAATAATGACCTCCAATTGGCGCATCATTATTGGTGCTTTATGATAGATTATGTTACCGTAAAGTGATCCTGCGTTGTTGAGGTTATCAAGATTTTGGCGAATAGGGTTTGCCCCTGTGCTGCGGTCTATATTGTAAGCTGGCGGATAGTGATCGATAAAGAAAGACAAGTCATGGTTTATACTATTAAACTGTGGATTTACGATTTTGTCTGCCATAAAATTGGCAAAGACCTCTTTTAGCCAAACATCGCTAAACCATTGCATGGTTACTAAGTTACCAAACCACATATGAGAAGTTTCATGTGCTATTAGTTTAGCGCGCCTTAACTTCTGATTTTGAGTGGCACTTTTATCCAGAAAGAGAGGAGATTGCCGGTATTGGATGGCTCCCGTATGTTCCATGCCACCGTAAGGATGACTATATATGGAGGCATAATCTAATTTTTGAAAAGGAAAATTATAACTCGTGTAGTTTTCTAAATAATTAACGGATTGTTGATGTAAATCGAATATTCTTGAAGTACTCAATTGAATTTTTGTACTGTCTTTCTCCTGATGAAGTAAAGTCATATTGAATCTTGTGCCGGTTGAGGTTACTGCATCAAATTTTCCTGCCACAAACGAGAATAGATACGTGCTCATTCTATCAGATTCTTTAAATTGATATTCTACAAAATCACCTCTGTCTTTAGTATTGTCTAATGGTGAGCCACATAACACTTTCCAACCTTCCGGTGCACCAATATTTAAAAGGTAGGTTGCTTTAATATTGGGCTGATCAAAACAGGGGAATAAAGTTCTTGCGCGGTCTGGTACAAGCAACGTATATAAATAGTCATCGTTTCTGTTCAATGACATTTCTCCGGCTATGAATTCGATTTCAATTTTATTGCTACCTATTACCAAATGTTTACCAGGGATAATTAAATGTTCATTTTGATATTGAATTGGAACACTTTTACCATTTGCAATGGATGATTGAGGTATTTTTTTGTTCGACTTAAAATCTAAGATTAGAGGTTTACTTAAGTCATTTACGGACAATTCTAAAATGAGTTTGGAATTTATGGAGTCTTCTTTTATTAAAGGAATTTTAAAGAAGAGCTGGTATTTAACGTTTGAAACTTGATTTTTTCTATAAGATGCAAGTTCTTTTGAAACTCCTTCTGAAAGGTCCAATTCATTGTTCGATTTCCTTTCACAGGAAAGAAATAATAGGATAGCAATGCAGAGCAGAATATTTTTCATGTTTTTATTAATTCAAATATTCTTTTAACCAGCTAATCCACCTGTCATAAACATCTTTCCTATTTATAGGATCTGAAGGGAAATGACCTCCTCCGGGATAAGCAATGAACTTTGTCGGGATGTTATTTGCCAATAAAGCATGGTATAATTTATATGATCCGGTAATTGTTACAACCTGATCTTCTACTTTAGACATTACTAAGGTTGGAGTTTTTATCTTAGATAGATTTTTTAATGGTGACATATTGTAATGATCCTTGTAGTTATCACCTACCCATGGTGACTTTGTGATAGCATGACGTAAGGTAAGATTCATGCTACTTAGACTGGTCATATCTGTAAAATCGATTGGAGCAGCGCCGGCTACTGCAACTTTCCAGAAGTCCGGATATCTTCCAATAAGCCATGAAGTCATATAACCTCCATACGACCAACCCGAAACTGCTATTCTGGATTCATCTATATATCCACGTGATTTCAAGGCTTCAATGCCTTCCATTACGTCTCTGCCGGGCCCTTCACCACCATCATTCATAATAGCTTCCTGAAATGAATCACCACGGTTGTTGCTGCCACGATAGTTTGGTTGAAATACAATCCATCCATTTCGTGCCATCTCTTGTGCTACCGGATTAAATGACTCCATAGATGAGGCAGTTGGACCTCCATGAATTAGCAACACCAAAGGATATTTTTTGCTGGTAGTAAAATTTGGTGGATAGGTTACTACACCATCCGTGGTTAAATTTAGATCTGTTTCCCATTCAATAGTTTCTACCCTGCCCAGTTTCATTTTTTTAAAAGTGTCATTATTGTGAGTAAGTTGAATTGGGGTAGAGGAATGATCTTTTAGATAAAACAATTCCAAAGGTTGATTCCCTGTAGATCCTATTAATACTATTTCTCCATTTTTATTTATAGATAAACTTGAAATCACAAAAGAATTGCTGAAAGATGCTTTTCTGATTTTGCCTTCATTAGAAATAATCCATACACCATCCGTAGTGCCGTCTTGACCATATGCAAGAATTCCTTCATCGGAACTGAGCCAATCATAGGATTTTATATTTCTATCTAAAGATGAGCTGAGGTTTACAGATGTATTATCTTCATTTCTAATATATAAGTCCGTTAATCCTGCGGGATTTTTATCTGATTTATACCAATATAAGAGCTGGTTATTCTTTGGTGTAAATTCAGGATCAAATTCAAATTTGTTGTTTTTGGAAAATGGCATCAAGGACTTAGTTGCTAGATCATAAAACATGATTTCAGAATCATTCCAGCGAGATGGATAGGCATCTGTTTTTTTTGTAAACACAAGTTTTTCATCATTTAGCGACCAGCTTATACCTGAATTGATGGTCCAATTTCCTTTTGTTAATCGCTCTTCATTTTGAGTTTTAACATCTAATAGATAGAGGTGAGAAGGCAAGTATTGATGGTCACTGAGATACCCTTGTGGTCCGACTTCAAAAGCTGATATAAATTTTTCATTTTCTTCTTTTTCAATTGGGATATCCCTTGAAATAAAAGCTATTTTGCTTTCGTCATGACTCCAGTAAAACCGTGAAATATTTGTGTCATGATTACTAATAGCTTTTACTTCTCCTGTTGAATATTCTTGCACATAAATCTGACTGTTATCCTCATCAGTTGCCAAAAATGACAAGTATTTCCCTGAAGGGGACCATTTAATTTCACGAACATCTTTTTGATCAAATTGAAGAATTGAATCCTCCTTGCTGGAGATATTCATTAAATGATGTTCGATAACCCATTTATTTGAATCAAAATCTGAATTCCTCGTTGAGTATAGTATATGATTGCCATCTGGTGAAAATTGAAGATCACTCAGATAGGTTGCCTTTTTATTAAATTCATCCCAATTAAATGGCTGTTGAATTGTTTGACCATATAAATTACAGCTAAGGATAATTGAAGCGATTAGAACAGAGTATAAATTTTTTTTCATCTTCTTAAAGGTACTTTTTTATCGGTTATTTCTTTTTTGTGAAATTACGATATGTTTCCAATCTGGAATTTCGGTTTTTCAAATACGTTTTAATGTTTGCGATGCGACTGCTGCCAATTTTTGCAGCAATGGCATCTAAAAGATGATCTTTTTCTCTTTGAACCAGGGCAAGGAAATCAGCATCTTCTTCACATAGTTGCATGTTCCAATAGCTATGGGGATGAAGTACAACGTTCATGTTTATTAAGCATAATGGCGATTAGCCTCTATGACTTCATACACCTTATTAGCCTTTGGTTTTACTTTATGATAAAAAGATCCAATCTGCATTCTTTTTCAGTTATCTAAATATCTATTTATCTGGCTAAGACATAATTCTACATTACCAATTGTTCGTTCAAAATCTCTTAGAAAATTTGCTCTGCCGCTAATTGCCTCTACCACTAATGTTTCAAATTCCGGATCATTTACCAAGGCTGTATAGTTATTAGGTACACCAATCTTGAATTTATTTTCTCTAAAATCCGAATAATCTACATCTTTAAGGAATTTTGTTGTAAAATGCTTTTGATAATAAGGAAATAGCAGACGAGCTGCATTTCTCCTTGTATCCACTTTGTTTACGATTCTCTTAAAACCAGTTTCATAAACATCAGTAATAATTTCCTTCAGACTATCTGATTTGATTAGTTCCAGGTTTCCGGATTTTAAGGATTCGTACGTAGAAGTCTTGGGAAAGAAATAAGTGAATTGAACACAATTAAAAAAATCCTTATACAAAGAATCTATTTCTGTCGGCTTCATTAAAATGAAGTCATAGACATTTATCGTAGCCTGATGAAATTTAAGTGTCCTTTCATAATCTGTATTTAATTCATTAAGGTTGATTATTAGTTCAGACTTTAAACTATTTAGAATCACTTTCTCTCTCCGGGAATTAATTCGATCTTCATTCCAATTATTAATAGATAATGCTATCAAAATTCCAATGACCACAAGAACGATTTCCCCAACTGCATAGAGCAGGTACTTGCTAAATTTGTTATTAGTTAGCAAACGTTGACGGATTTGGCGGAAGAATTGGAGCATAGGTTGGTTGTTACCCCTTAAAATTACAAAAAACGAGCTAAAGCTTTTATGCTCTGTTTGTGGAGTGGATCAGGAATGAAGAGCGCTACTTGGTTTTTCGAAGTTGTTGGTGCGCCACACTGCTATCATACCCCAGAGCTATCCCCCCCTTGGTCGTTTTCGATTTATGGGGTGCCCCCCGCCTTCGAGATAGAGTTTTTGAATTAAAAAGCACCCTAGCGAGCACCCTAATAAAATGAAAAATCCACAATTAACTATAAATCAGTTAACTATGGATATTGATAGTGGTAACTCCAGGGTTAACTTCGATCCTTAGTAACCTCGCCTGAAAATGTCAAACTTCTCTGCCTTTTATTTAAAGCTTAAATATGGCAAATCTTTGACGTCAAGAAATGTCTTGAAGGTTTTTCAGAAATAGCAAGGCCTGTAGCGGAAGTGCGTTTCGTGGAGCGAAAAAGAGCATGTAGCTATGAAAGGCAATTGCGGTTTTGTCAAGGGCCAAAAATTTCATTAAAAGCTTCTTGATTTTTTGCTTCGTTTTGTATCAAGACAAAATGAAGAGAAGCAATCATTACCGTTTGCAGAAGATTGGATATCGAGTCAGCATGATAAATATTGAATGTATATAAGAAAAAATAAATGGATCTTTTAGAAAGGCTAGGCTGCCTTATAAAAGATTTGAATTCCCTCCAGGGTTAACTCCCCCCATTGTTATCGGGGTCGTTGTTCCTTTGTTCCCTCAGTTGAAAATGCCAAACCCGCCTGCCTTGGGCAGGGGTTTTTTTATTTCCCCGATCCTCAGGAAAGTAAACTTTCCACGTCCGATGAATTAAAAAACCCGCTTCTTGCAACAAAGAAGCGGGTTTGGCGCTTTAAGTGGTACCTCCAGGAATCGAACCAGGGACACACGGATTTTCAGTCCGTTGCTCTACCAACTGAGCTAAGGTACCTTATTTAGTTAGGGTCTGCACCCTCCGAAGCACACGCAATAGCGCAGTGCGTAGGAGGGGGCAAATATACTTTCAAATTTAGGAACTACAAACAAAAAAGAAAAAAAAGCCTGCTGTTTTTTTTCATTTTATAATCTTTGTGTTATGAACCTTATTGTAGATGCCGGAAATACCTATGTAAAGCTGGCCGTTTTTAACGGACATAGCCTGTTATGGCAACAAAAGTTTGAAAAAGAGGACTTTCCAAAGATGGTGAAAAAAGTGTTTAAAAAATATCCTGCTATACAAAAAGCCATTGTTTCTTCAGTAGGTGTTTTAGACAAAAAATATATTTCGGTATTGTCTGTTTTTGTTGAGGTACATTTATTGAGTCATAACAGTAAAATTCCCTTTAAGAATTCCTATGCCACGCCTCAGACCTTGGGAATGGACAGGGTGGCACTCGCCACAGCAGCCTTCTATTTTAATCCCGACGCCAATACCCTGGTCATTGACGCAGGCACATGTATAACTTATGATATGATAAATGACTATGGCGAATATCTGGGAGGTGCAATTTCTCCTGGCTTACGTATGCGTTATAAGGCATTGCATGAGCATACTTCAAAGTTGCCTTTACTAGAACCTAAGAATTATAATGATATTATAGGAAACTCTACAGATGCAAGTATCCATAGTGGTGTTTTAAATGGCATTTGCAGGGAGATAGATGGGGTCATAGGCCAATACCAATCGCGATTTGAAGATTTAACAGTTATTTTAACAGGCGGTGACGCTCAAATTTTGTCTAAACGATTAAAAAATACCATATTTGCGCATTCTAATTTTCTCCTAAAAGGCTTGAATTATTTACTGGAATACAACAAACGCTAGATGGTAAAGAAAATCGTATTGCTAATACTCTGCTTAACGGCGATAGCATCATACTCCCAGAGTGGTAACGGAACCGTATCACCTTATTCTTTTGGCGGGATAGGAGATTTTAGACCGCAGACTACAATAGAAAATCAGGCTATGGGAGGATTAAGCATGTATACGGATAGTATTCATGTCAACTTAAATAACCCTGCGGCTTATGGAAAACTGAGGTTAGTAACATATACCGCAGGCGGGGGACATAAAGAAGTAAAATTAAAAGATTTTACAGATAAAGAAAGTTCTTCGGTCACCACTCTTGAATATATTGCCCTGGCATTTCCAATATCGCCAAAATTTGGAATTGGGTTTGGAGTTCTTCCTTATACGGCCGTGGGTTATAATGTTTTTTCTCAAACAACTAATGTCACCCAGGATACTGTTGTAAATCAGTTTACCGGGGATGGGGGATTAAATAAACTATTTTTATCAGCTGGATATGAAATTACTAAAAATCTGCATGTAGGAGCAACAGTAAATTATAGCTTCGGGAATATAGAATATCAGAGTGTTCAAAGTATTGAAGGAGTACAGTATGGTACAATAAATATTCGTGAATCTGAGATTAGCGGGTATGATTTTAATTATGGAGCAACGTATACCCCCAGGATTAAAAATAAATACACTTTATTTAGTTCAGTTACTGTGAATACACAGGCCAATCTGGTATCTTCAAACACGGAAAGGTTAGGTTCATTTTCATTAAGCACAGGAGAGGAAATTGAAGTAAGAGATGTAAATTTAGAACCTTCAAATCTTAGGAATACGGAACTGAAAATTCCAACAAGGACTACTTTTGGACTTGGGTTAGGTCGAGATAAAAAATGGTTTATAGGTGCAGAATATAGTTTACAGGCGGTGAGTTCGTTTAGAAATGATTTTATTGACCCCGAAAATATAGCATATGAAGATGCCAATACTCTTAGAGTAGGCGGATACTATGTACCCGATTATGCTTCATTTACCAGTTATTTGAAAAGAATCACATATAGGGCCGGGGCACGTACTTCCAAAACGGGCCTGATAGTCAATGATACATCAATACATGATTTTGGCATAACTTTTGGACTAGGTTTACCTGTTGGAGGAGGTTTTTCCAATATGAATATTGGATTTGAATACGGCAAACGAGGAACCACAGTGGCCAATTTAATAGAGGAAACTTATTTCAAAGTCAGTGTAGGACTATCATTCAACGATAAATGGTTCCAAAAAAGGAAAATAAATTGATAAAAATTTAGTACATTAACCACTTTAAAATTTATACAAGATGAAAAAGAAGTTTTACTGTATGATGATTGGGTTTCTGGCAATAATGGGTACGGCAAATGCACAAGCGCAAAACCCTGAATGTATGACCAATCTTTCTATTTATGCTGAGCATGCAAAAGTAAAAAATTACGATGCTGCTTACACACCATGGAAAATGGTATATGAAACATGTCCGTCGATAAATAAAGCCAATTTTTCGCTGGGTGAAAAAATTCTGGCTTATAAAATAGATAATAGTTCCGGCGCCGAAAAAGATGGTTATACAAGTGACTTACTTGCTTTATATGACAATAGCTTGAAAGTTTTTCCGGATAAATTTCCCAAAGCCGTTGTTGCCATAGATAAGGCCTTACTATTATATGATAATAAAATGGCTTCTGATGAAGAATTATATAATATGCTTCATGTTGCTTTTGAGGAAGACGCTTCAAATTTTAAAAACCCTAAAGCACTTTATCTTTATTTTTCAAGTCTTGTAGACCTTTATAATGAAGGGAAAAAAGATCTTCAGACAGTTTTTGATACCTATGATGATGTTACTGAAAAAATAGAAGAAGAGAATGAAAAATTAACAGACGTAATTAGTCAATTGCTACCTAAGGAAGAGGCTGGAACCCTTACTTCTAAAGATAAGAGAAAGTTAAAAGTGGCAACCACTAATTCTGAATCTTACGGTAAGATTGCAGGAAGTGTGGATTCTAAATTAGGTGCCTTGGCAGATTGTGAAAATCTTATTCCTCTTTATCAAAAGAGTTTTGAATCTAAAAAAACCGACGTCACCTGGGTAAAAAGGGCAGTAGGAAGAATGTTTAGTAAAGATTGTACCGATGATCCTATGTTTCAAAAATTATTTGAGGCCCAGTTAGCACTGGATCCTTCTGCGGATGCTTATGTTTACGGAGGAACCTTAAAGAAAAAGGCAGGGGATACCAAAGGAGCTATAGCGGATTTTAATAAAGCTCTTGACTTGGAGACAGATTCTAAAAAGAAATCCAATATTGCTTATAAGATAGCAACAAGCTATAGGAGAACCAATAAATCAACTGCAAGAAGTTATGCCCAGAAGGCTATAGATGCAAATGCTGCTAATGGAAGAGCCTACCTTCTTATTGCAAATTTATATGCTACAAGTGCTAATGATTGTGGTAGTACACCATTTGAAAAAAGAGCTATCTATTGGAAAGCAGCAGATATGGCCAGAAGAGCTGGCAGAGTAGATCCTTCATTGAGTAGCAATGCAAATCAATCTGCGGCCAGTTATAGTGCCAAAGCACCCTCAAAAACAGATATCTTTAATTCTGGAATGGCTGGTAAAACCATCAGCTTTAGTTGTTGGGTGGGAGGCAGCGTAACGGTGCCTAATCTATAACAATGGATAATTCTTACGGAAATAAATTTAACAACATTGCCATAGTATTTTCTGTGGCAATGTTGTTTTTTGGTTGTAAGGATAATTACAAAAGGGTTGGAGAAGAAGCACAACAAACCATCTATCCCCAGGGGGTTGCCCAGAATTTTGTACTTACTTATACAGAAACTCCTGAAAAATTGGGAAGCGAAGATACCAAAGATTCCAAGATCATAGCCATTTTAAAAAGCCCGTTGAGTGAAGATTATGACAATATGAGATTTAAGTTTAGGACTTTTCCAGATGGATTAGAGGTGGATTTGTTTGATGCTGAAAACAACAAAAGTACAATTAAGGCCGACTACGGGATTATTTATTCCAACACGAATTTAATAGACTTGCAGGGAAATGTGGTAATCGAATCTCATGATGGAAAAAAGCTTGAAGCTCCTCAGCTTTTTTATGATCAGACAAATGAGTGGATTTTTACTCAGCGTAAATTTAAATTTACCAATCCCGAAGATGGGACAATTATGGATGGTGAGGGAATGGATTTCAATAAAGACTTTAGTTTCTTCAATGCCCATAAGACTTATGGATTAATCACAATTAAGGAAGATAAAACATGATTAAAATACTAAGATATACGGAATACTTATACCTGGTTGTGGCAATAATATCTGTATATAAGACAATTGAACTTTGGAATACAAACAGAGAAGGTACTTACATCTTTATTTTCTTTGCACTCGTCTCTATAGGAATGTTTATTTTTAGGCGTAATTACAGAAAACGTTTCGAAAAGCGAAAACGGGATAATCAGCAATAGCCTTGGACTCTAGCATACTTATTATTTGTATTTGTTTGTTGTTATCTGCATTCTTTTCCGGAATGGAGATAGCTTTTATCTCTGCGAATAAGATTCATATAGAAATTGAAAAAAAACAGGAAGGTCTGTTGGCTCAGATACTTACACGGTTAACAAAAAAGCCTTCTAAGTTTATTGCTACCATGCTCATAGGCAATAATATTGCTTTAGTGGTTTATGGGTTGTATATGGGGGAGTTGTTGATGAATTGGTTCCAAACCAAATTAGCATCAGAGAATAACCTTGTTCAACTTTTGTTTACAGATTTTAGCCTTCTGACCCAGACGTTAATTTCCACCATTATAATTTTGCTTACGGCGGAATTTTTACCCAAAGTCCTTTTTCAGATCTATGCGAATAAACTACTTATATTTTTTGCGGCTCCTGCATATATTTTCTATTTGTTATTCTCTTTTGTTTCCGATTTTGTCATTAAAGTTTCCGATATACTCCTCAAAACCTTTTTCAAGACAGACGGGGATGAAGTGCAACTGGCATTTAGTAAGATTGAATTAGGAGACTATATCACAGAACAAATGGAGACGGTAATGGAAGAGGATGAAGTGGATTCTGAGATTCAGATCTTTCAGAACGCACTTGAGTTTTCTGCAGTAAAGGCAAGGGAAGTTATGGTTCCCAGGACTGAGATTATAGCTGTAGAATTGCATGAAACTCCAAAAAACCTGGCAAAACTATTTACCGAAACCGGCTTGTCAAAAATATTAGTCTTTAAAGACACTATAGATAACATTATTGGGTACATCCATTCTTATGAGCTATTTAAGAAGCCTAAAACAATAAAAAGTATACTCCTTCCGGTAGAGTTTGTGCCGGAGACCATGTTAATTCAGGACATCCTAAATGTGCTGACAAAAAAGCGAAAAAGCATTGCTGTAGTCCTGGATGAGTATGGTGGTACGTCAGGAATAATGACCGTTGAGGATATTGTAGAAGAACTTTTTGGCGAAATAGAAGATGAACATGATTCTACAGATTTACTGGAAGAGCAACTAAACAGTAATACCTACAAATTTTCTGCCAGGTTAGAGGTAGATTACCTTAATGAACAATACAAGCTGGAACTTCCTGAAAGCGAGGAATACGAAACACTTGGCGGTCTGATAGTGAATGAAACAGGTGAGATCCCGGACCAGAATGCAGAAATACAGGTTGAACATTTTTTGTTTACTATCCTGGAAGTTTCCAGCACAAAAATAGATTTGGTATCACTTCAAGTCCTGGAAAAGGATTAGCACTATAAATATAAGTTAGATAGAAAGCTTTAAGTTTTTATTTCTTAATGTAAAATACTAATTTCGCCAACTGATTTTAAATAAATAAAAAATGGCAATTCTAGAGAATATTAGAAAACGAACAACTATTTTAATCCTTATCATTGGGATGGCCTTATTTGCGTTCGTAATATCTGGAATTTTTACCAGCAATGATTTTTCTGGTGGAAAAGTTGGGTCTTCTGTAGGTGAAATTAATGGAGACGAAATTTCTATCGATAACTTTAGACGAAAGATTGAGAGGGCATCAAGAAGGTCCGGGCCAACAACCTCATCTATGCAATTAGTAAATTCTGTCTGGAACCAGGTAGAACGAAACACTATTTTGGGGCAACAGATAGAAGACCTGGGTATTTCTATTGAGCAGGACCAGATAATAAATGTTATTAAATCCAGCCCCGGGATAGCTCAGAATCCACAATTTTCAGATGAGAATGGCGTATTTGATGAAACAAAATTTCGGGATTTTATTGCCGAATTAAAAATCAATGCCCCTGCCCAATATAACGATTGGTTGCAGGACGAAGAAGCTATTATTCAGGGCGCAAAGGAACAAACGTATTTTAATTTAATAAGAGCAGGAGTTGGTGCCACTTTGAAAGAAGGGGAATTGGATTATAAATTAACTACCGATAAAGTAGATATCAGATATGTAAGAGTTCCTTACACGTCCATTCCTGATAGCACTTTTATTATTACTAAAAAAGAAATTTCGGACTACATCAGTGCACATAAAGAAGAATACAAGCAACAAAGGTCCAGAGATATTCAATTTGTTTATTTTGAAGATAAAGCTTCTCTTGAAGATGAGGCTGCCATAAAAGGTCAAATAATAAAACTTCTTGATGATACCGTGGAATATTTCGAAGAACGCGATGAAACAGATACCATTCCGGGATTTAGAAATACAAAAGACAACGCGGCTTTTCTTGACAGAAATTCAGATAGCAAATTCGATACTATTTATAAGTCGAAAAATGAACTTCCGATAAAATTCGCAGATACACTAATGGCCTTAAATATTGGTAAGTTATTTGGGCCTTACCAGGATGGTGATAGTTTTAAAATCACCAAAATGGTTAGCAAAAAACCTAATGGATCTGTAAAGGCCAGTCATATACTGATTACATGGGAAGGAGCCGAAAGAGCAAACCCTGAAATCAAGAGAACCAAAGAAGAAGCCGAGGCCATAGCACAAGACTTACTAAAACAAGCTAAAGCCGAAGGAGCCGTTTTTGCTGAACTGGCAAGAGATAATTCTGACGGACCTTCCGCTCCAAGAGGTGGCGACCTGGGTTATTTTCAGGAAGGTGTAATGACTCCCAAGTTTAATGATTTTGCCTTTGGAAATGAGGAAGGACATATTGGACTGGTTGAAACAGAATTTGGGTATCATATTGTACGGGTGGATGATAAGGAAGATCTAGTTCAGCTGGCAACTCTAAGCAGGGCAATCGAGGCTTCAGACGAAACATTAAATACATTATTTACGGATGCGACTAAATTTGAAATGGCGGCAACATCTTCAGAAAAGTCTTTTTCCGATATAGCAAAAGAAAATGAATACTTAGTAAGACCTGTTAATAAAATAAATGCATTAGACGAAAACCTTCCGGGACTCTCTAACCAAAGATCTATTGTTCAATGGGCATTTAATGACGAAACTGAAATAGGTGATATTAAAAGGTTTGGAATTGGTAACGGTTATGCAGTTGTCCAGCTAACGGCGAAGTATGAAGAAGGTTTAATGTCTGTAGAAGATGCTTCCGCCAATGTCCTTCCAAAAATTCGTAAAGGGAAAAAAGCTTCAAGGATTATTTCTCAAAACCAGGGAAAATCTTTGGAGGATTTAGCGTCAGGCAACAATACTAATATATCTACTGCCTCTGCCTTAACGGTTAAGACTCCTACAATACCAGGTGCCGGCAGAGAACCTTTGGTTGTGGGTACTGCATTTGCTTTAACAGAAGGGAGCGTTTCAGATCTTATTGAAGGCGAAACCGGAGTTTTTAAAATTGAAGTATCCAAAAAAGAAGAGGGGCCTAAGCTGGAAAACTATACCACATTCGCCAGTTCTTTACAGGCTTCAAACGGAACCCGGGTAAATACAAGTGTGTTCAATGCCTTAAAGGAAAATTCAGAGATTACAGATAACAGAGCAACTTTCTATTAAGAACTATATCGTTTATCGGTAAGAACTTTTTAGAAAAGAAATCCAATTAAATCATTTATAAAAAAAGCTTCTCATAGGAGAGGCTTTTTTTATAATATCATTTCTGCAAACGGAATTACAGTCTTATAGCCCTTGTTATTGAAGTATTCAGGAGTATTAGTATCTCCTATGGCAAGTATAAAATCTCCGCCCCATGCCCCTAAACTTTTTAGAGACCCTTCAAAGTCGGGAAACAGTTTTTCCTTTACAGGTGTCAGATTAAGAATATCTGCCAAAAGCAATTCATGAGTGTTCATTAATTCCTTAAACCTGGTTATTTCGGTACAACGAATACATTCTTCTGTTAGTTCTGAAATTTTAAGTATTAAAGATTCTTTATCAAATTCCTGTTCTTTATATCTGGTAATCCCTTCTCTGCTGTTTTGCTTTCTGTTGAGATGTACAAAGAACAAGGCGTCTTTGAATGGAGGGTTAAATTCAATTTCTTTTATAAATTGTCCGCTGTTTTTTATTTGATAAATTATTGGATGATTATGTTGTGCACAGGCAATATCGTATCCGCTTCCATTAAATGTTTTGGATAAAAGAACAAAAGGATCAACGTTTGCCCATTGCGCAACATTATTAATTAGGGTTGAGGAAGATCCAAGTCCCCAATCCCTTGGAAAGCTGAGGTTTGTATGAACTTCATATCCCTTTTTTCCATTTAAAAAATTCGGATTCAGTTTTTTTGCCTCCAGCAGAATTTTCAACAGCATTTTGGAGACCTTATCTGTAGATGCTAAATGGTTTTCCTGTTCATTTGAAATTTCTAAATCCGTAGTCCTAAAAAGCTCCAATGGCAGAGAGGTATGAAACCATATTTCACCTTTTTCATCCAGGCTCGTCCATAAGAACTTCGGAGAATCCAATTCTTTAACCGTTAAAGCTTGCCCGTATTTAGTAGGCAGGGCAAAGGACAGGGCGCCGTCAAGAACTGCGTACTCGCCGGTAAGCAACAACTTTCCATTGCTATAGAACCTTTGAGTCATAGATTGTTCCGTAAATTTTGAAGCGCTTCAACAACAGCATTATGAGTGGCTGCATTCTTTTTAAAATAGGCGATCAAAGTTTTCTTTTCATCATCTGAGGCACTCATTTGATTAAGAATATTTAGCAAATGCATTTTCATATGCCCCTCCTGAATTCCTGTTGTGACTAACGATCTGACTGCGGCAAAATTCTGAGCCAATCCGGCCACTGCAACAATTTGCATCAATTCACGGGCTGATGGTTTCTGTAAAATCTCCAGCGCTAGGTGCACCAATGGATGTAAACTGGTAAGGCCTCCTACAGTTCCCAGGGCCAGAGGCACTTCTATCCAAAATTTAAAAATACCATCCTCCAAAGAGGCATGCGTAAGACTTCTGTAAGATCCATCTTTTGCCGCATAAGCATGAATTCCGGCTTCTACTGCCCTGAAATCGTTACCTGTAGCCAGGACAACAGCATCTATCCCGTTCATTATGCCTTTATTATGGGTTACCGCTCTGTAGGGTTCAACGTTGGCAATATTAACTGCCCTTACCATTTTTTCTGCGAATTCTTTTGGGGAAACAGACTGTTCCACCTCTAAATCATCAACAGGACAACTTACCTCAGCCCGAACAAGGCATTCGGGAACATAGTTTGAAAGAATGCTCATTACCACTTCTATTCCCTTTTCATCTTCATTAAACAGTGCGCAGGTTTGAGCTTCTCTTTTCAGTGTTGTGGCAAATTGTTCCAAGCAGGAGTTAATAAAATTCGCCCCCATAGCATCAAGGGTTTCAAATTTACAGTGCAACTGATAATAGTGATCAAGTTTGTGTGTCTGATCCCTAAGTTCTATTGATGTTATTCCGCCCCCGCGTTTTTCCATATTTCGGGTGATGGACTTAGTATCATTAATGAAAATTGGTTTTATTTTTTCAATAAATTCTTGCAATTTCTCTGAAGATCCTTTGAAGATAAAATGTACCTGTCCTATCTTTTCGGTTCCTAATACGCTAGTCTTAAATCCGCCCTTATCCAGCCAGAATTTGGCAGCTTTACTGGCGGCCGCAACAACAGAACTTTCTTCAATAGCCATTGGAATGGCATATAATTTATCATTTATAAGAAAATTAGGAGCAATTCCGAAAGGCAGGTAGTAGTTACTGATCGTATTCTCTATGAATTCGTCATGGAGTTTTTGTAACCCATTATCTATATTCCAGTACTTTTTAAGTATTTGTACTGTGGCCTCCGAATTATCAGTATAATTATCGGCAATCCAATTGATTTTTTCTTCTTTGGAAAGTTTGGAAAAACCCTGGATCGGTGTTGTCATAAGCTGTGGTTCTATAAGGGCAAAGATAGTGATTACACAATTATGCCATGGAGTTTCTTCATTCGGGGTATCAGGGTATAAAGTTGGAATATTTTAAGATTAAAGTTATTTTTTTCGCAAAAATATTAGTAAACTTGGTAGTTTATAATCAATTTTCTAGATTTTATGAATAAATCTTTCGTTCTTATATTTCTTGCCGTTTGCTTTTTAAATTACGCACCTGCTCAACAAAAAAAGATTTCTCTGGAAGAGCTTTGGTCCGGAGCCTATGTTACTGAAGGCATGGAAGCCATTTATCCTTTAAAAAATGGCAAACACTACACAGTCCTAAATACAGATATAACCAAAGGTATTGTCAGTATTGATAAGTACGATTATAATACATTGGAGAAGATAGAAACTATGGTCTCTTCACAGGATTTAACTTCAAAAGCGGCATTTAGTTCATATACATTTAGTACAGACGAATCAAAAATATTATTGGCCACAGAAGAGACTCCTATCTACAGGCGTTCTAAATTGGGGATCTATTATATTTATGATGTTGTCACTAAAAGGATAACTCAAATAGCAGATACATGGATTCAGGAACCCACTTTTTCGCCGGATGGAAAAAGAGTAGCTTTTGCTAACAATAATAATATCTATCTTTTTAATATAGCCGATGGAACAATATCCAAAATAACCTCAGACGGGGCGAAGAATAAGATTATTAATGGGATTGCAGATTGGGTATATGAAGAGGAATTTAAAATTGTAAGGGCCTTTGAATGGAACTCAGACGGGACAAAAATTGCTTTTTTAAGATTTGATGAAACGGCTGTTCCTGAATTTGCAATGGATGTTTATGGAACAGACTTATATCCTTTTCAATATATCTTCAAGTATCCCAAAGCCGGGGAAAATAATTCTGTTGTTACATTGCATAACTATGATATTGAATCAGGGGAAATTTCAGATGTTTCACTTCCGGACGCCTATTACATCCCCAGGATAACACAGATGAATAATCCGAATTATTTAAGTGTCCAAACATTAAACAGGCACCAAAATAATTTAAATTTATATGCTGTTAACCTTCAAAATAACTCAGTATCTCTTTTACTTGAGGAAAAAGACGAAGCTTATGTAGATATTACAGATAACCTTACTTTTCTAACCGATGATAGCTTTATCTGGACCAGTGAAAAGGATGGATATAATCATATTTACCTACATTCCAAAAACGGGGATTTAATGAATCAGATTACGCAGGGAGACTGGGAAGTGACCAAATACTATGGATATGATCAAAATAAGGATAGGGTCTATTACCAGTCCACAGAAAATGGATCAATAAACAGGGATATCTATCGCATTGACAGTAGAGGGAAGAATAAGAGGCGACTCTCATCCAAAGACGGAACCAATTCTGCCAAGTTTAGCGCAGATTTTACATATTTCATAAATGAGTTTTCCAATTCAACTACCCCTCCTGAATTCACCCTGCATAAGGCGGTATCGGGAGATAAATTAAAAGACATTTTAGACAATACTAGCCTTGTTAGTAAATTAGAACAATATGAGTTAAGCCCTAAGGAATTTTCTACAATGTCTGTCAATGGTAATGAATTGAATATGTGGATGGTGAAACCAAAAGACTTTGATGAGTCCATAAAATATCCCTTACTAATGTTTCAGTACAGCGGACCGGGTTCTCAGCAAGTAGCCAACAGATGGATGGGCACAAATGACTATTGGCATCAGATTCTGGCTTCACAGGGGTATATTGTTGCTTGTGTAGATGGCAGGGGGACTGGTTTTAAGGGACGTGATTTTAAGAAGGTGACTTATTTGAATCTAGTGAAATATGAAACTGAGGATCAAATTGCTGCGGCTAAAAAACTAAGTGAATACCCTTTTATAGATCAGGATAGAACAGGGATATGGGGTTGGAGTTTTGGCGGTCATATGTCTACAAACTGCCTTTTAAAGGGCAGTGATACTTTTGAAATGGCCATTGCCGTTGCACCGGTCACTAGTTGGCGTTTTTATGACACTGTATATACAGAACGATTCATGAGAACCCCGGCTGAGAATCCAGGAGGTTACGATGAGAATTCACCTTTTAATTATCCCGAGTTATTAAAGGGAGATTATTTGTTGGTGCACGGCTCAGGTGATGACAATGTACACGTGCAAAACAGTATGCGCATGATTGAGGCCCTGGTACAGGCCAACAAACAATTTGACTGGGCAATTTATCCCGACAAAGACCATGGTATTCACGGGGGTAATACCAGACTGCATTTATATACTAAAATGACCAATTTTATTAAAGAAAATCTATAAGTTAACCCGGAAATAATTATGGAAAAATCAACTAAACCAGCAATTCAAAAAGAGCTTTTTGGACATCCAGTCGGACTTTATATTCTGTTTTTTACAGAAATGTGGGAACGATTTTCTTACTATGGAATGCGCGCTATTTTGGTGCTTTATTTGGTGGCTAAAACTACTGAAAGCAATGCTGGATTGGGATGGTCTAATGGAGAAGCACTTGCTTTGTATGGCTGGTACACCATGTTAGTATATGTGGCGTCCATTCCTGGGGGATGGATTGCGGACAAATTTCTTGGACAAAAAAAGTCTGTCTTATATGGCGGAATTCTTTTGGTAATTGGTCATAGTGTATTGGCAATAGAAGAAATGTGGGCTTTTTATTCGGGCTTGGGATTCATAATTGCAGGGGTTGGCATGCTAAAACCCAATATTTCTACAATGGTGGGAGGGCTTTACAAGCAAGGAGATATTAGACGGGATAAGGGATTTACAATATTTTACATTGGTATTAATGTGGGAGCATTCCTCTCCAGTTTAATAGTTGGCACCGTTGGGGAAGTTTATGGTTGGCATTATGGTTTTGGATTGGCCGGAATCGGTATGGCATTGGGTCTTCTTCAGTATGTTTATGGTCAAAAATATTTAAAACATGTAGGTAACTTTTTGGGATCTTCCGAGAACAAATTGGAAAAGGAGGCCATGGACAATCCTTTGACCAAAATTGAAAAAGATAGAATTGTAGTGCTATTCATTTCCTTTATTCTGGTCATCGTTTTTTGGGGTGCATTTGAACAGGCAGGTGGCCTAATGAACTTATACGCCTCGGATAAAACCAATAGAATACTCTCATTTTCCGTGCCGTTTATTGGGAATGAAATACCAGCGTCCTGGTTTCAATCTCTAAATGCCATGTTTATAATTTTCCTTGGAACTTCAGTAGCCGGGTATTGGGCCAGACGAAAGTTGAAAGGAAAATTGTCAACCGGCTTGTTCAAGATGATATTGGGGCTCATTATTATGGGAACTGGTTTCTTCTTTATGTCAGCTGCCGCGGTAGAATATAATAGTGATGGCTCATCCGCCATGTACTGGTTGGTCCTGGCTTACTTGTTCCACACTGTGGGAGAGTTATGTATTTCTCCGGTGGCATTATCATATATCACAAAATTAGCCCCGCTTAAATATGCCTCTTTTATGATGGGAATCTATTTTGCCATGACGGGCTTTGGAAATAAGTTGGCTGGATTACTAGGAGAATCTGCCTCAGAATTCGGGGAATTAGCCGTCTTTAGCGGTATCGCCATTTTTTGTATCATTTTTGGATTACTGGTAATGTTATTTAGAAAAAAATTGGAAAAATTGACACATGGAGCTGAAGATGATGAGCATGTAATAACAGCTGATGAAGCGTAAAATTTAGGCTAATTTGAATCAATTAAGCTGTTTCTTGTTGATTAATTGTGAGTTAACAACCATTATTAATACCAATAAAACCAATGAATACTGATATTGAAAATCTTTTTAAGGATAAGGTCTTAGGCCATCCAGCGGGCTTAATGGTCTTATTTTTTACAGAAATGTGGGAACGCTTTTCATTTTATGGGATGCGTATTCTTTTAATCCTGTTTCTTACTGCACCTTTTGCCAGTGATAATCCGGGATGGGATTGGCCAAGAGAACATGCCCTGGCACTTATAGGCACTTATGCTTCCTTGCTTTATTTAACCCCGATTATTGGAGGTTATGTAGCTGATAAGATTACGGGATATCGCATGGCTGTTGTAATAGGCTGTGCAATTATGACTTTGGGCCATGCTTTTATGGCATTAGAAACGACTACGACCTTCTATTTGGGGCTTGCCTTTTTGGTTATAGGAACCGGCTTTTTTAAACCTAATATCACTTCTATTATTTCAGAAATGTATAAAGGCAAAGAATCCAAAAAAGATGGTGCATACACCATATTTTATATGGGTGTAAATGCCGGTGCATTTTTCGGAATGATGCTATGCGGGTATCTGGCTGAGAATTTTGGTTGGTCCTGGGGATTTGGACTGGCAGGTATTTTTATGTTTTTCGGAATGATGCAATTTTTATTAGCTAAAAAACTATTTGGGAGTATAGGAGGCAAACCAGGCAAAGTACATGAGGTAGAATTACCTCAAAACATTAATGAAGAGTCTCCTGTAAATATTGAGGAAGAAAAGGCGGTGGAAAAATTAAATCCGTTTATGACTTTTGATTATGTCCTTATTATCATGTCATCTATCGGAGGATTGCTCTATCTCTTTAATGATCCTATTGAAAAGATAAGTGGAGATAATTTATTGCCTTTTGAGGTCTGGGGCTTATCAGGGTCAAATTTTGTGGTACTCTTTGCATTAGTTTTGTTTCTTATTCTTCTTGTTTCAAGGATTTCAAGATATATTCCTTTAGTTAGAGACCGGATTATTGCAGTTGTTTTCTTTGGGATTTTTACGGTAATTTTCTTTGCAGCCTTTGAACAGGCATTAGGATCTATGACCCTCTTTGCAAGAGATTACACCAATAGAAATTTGGTAGGATCTTCAGCAATGATCTTCAAAGTAGTGGATGCCCTACTTACGACTGTTCCACTCTTGATTATCACCTGGGTTTTATATCTTTTGTTTAAAAAAACCTATTCCAGGATTGGCTTATCTAATATAGTATTGGCCTTGGCATTTGTTGGGATTTGGGGATTAGTGATTTATAGGCTGATTGATAAATTTTCACAAGAGGGAAATCAGATAGACGCCTCCTGGTTTGGAATTTTAAACTCCTTTTTTATCATTACCCTGGCTCCTATGTTTTCGAGATGGTGGGAAAGTAAATATAATCCTAGTGCTGCAATGAAATATGGCTTGGGATTAATACTTTTAGGACTTGGATTTGCCATATTGTCTTATGGTTCCGCAGGTATAATCCCGGGGTCAAAAACGGCTTCGGTAAGTATGATTTTTCTTATTTTGGCCTATTTGCTTCACACTATGGGAGAATTGTGTCTTTCACCGGTGGGTTTATCTTATCTGAGTAAATTGGTGCCTGCCAGGATGATCGGTTTTATGTTTGGTATTTGGTACCTTGCAATAGCCATAGGACAAAAAGCAGCGGGAACTATGGGGGGAATGATAGATAAAATTTCAGAACAATATTCTTTAAGTACCTTCTTTTTAATGTTTACCCTGGTGCCTATTGCTTTTGGTCTTATTTCCATTGTACTAAACCCGGTTTTAAAAAGACTTATGCACGGAGTGCGCTGATTTATTCTATTTCCAGTATAAATGCCCCTTTTTCACCTGTATAGTAAAATGGCAACTTCCTGTCTGTGCACGATTTTTTCCACCTTGCGATATCACTCCTATAATTGCTTTTATTAAGAGGATTTAAAGAGGCAACTTCATATTGAATAATTTCGATCTTATTGAACAGGATTTTAAAAAATGAATTAAGTTCAAGGATAAAACCTGTTTTGAAATTACGTACTTCCAGAAAATATGGGTAGCTTGAATATGTTAATCCAAAATTAAGAAGGAAAATGAGGTTTTTAATCAACTACAGATTGGTCGTACTTGCCATTGTAGTTGGATTATGCATTTATGGAAGTAATTATATTCCCATTGCTATGCAACCAAATAACGACCTGGAGGTCTGGTTTGACAAAAGTGATCCAATACTGGAAGCCTACTATGATTTTCAAAAAGAATTTGGAAACGACAGGATTATTACACTCGCTTTTAAAGAAACAGGGGGTGTTTTAACACCGGCATGTATAAAGAAAATTAAACGTATAGAAGAAGGATTAGAACAACTAGAAGGTATTGATCGAGTCCTATCAATTGTCAATGTCAAAGACTTTAGAAAACTCACAAAAGACCAAACTATTTCCTATCAGTTCACGTCTTGGTTCAATGAAGGTTTGGATACAATTACGCCAGCATTAAAAAGAGAAATAGAGAACTCATCACTTTATGAAAATAGATTAATAAACAAAAAAGGGGATGTGACAATACTTGTCATTCATTTTGAATCATTTGGATTAGTTCATGACAAGATGGATAAAATTATTCCCAGAATAAAAAGTATTTGTAATAAGGAACTCGGTGAAGATAATTTTCACTTAGGAGGTGCAGACATCATTGATTTTGGATTGAACGAACTCTCAAGAAGGGATTTCATCAAATTTACTGGATTGAGCTATCTTGTTATGTTCATCCTGATCGCTTTGTTTTACCGACGAACCATGTACTTAATATTAGCCTTTTTGATTGCTTTCACAACTATCTGGTTGACCTTTTCTATTTACGGTTTCTTTGGTAATGGCCTCAATATTTTTACAGTAATGACACCTACAATCGTCATTGTTATCAGCCTTATGGTATCAATGCACATTTTTAATGAGTTCGAAAATTCAAACACAAACGAATATGACAACCAGGAGGAAAAAGCTGTCAATTGTTTAAAGAAAATTGTTAGCCCTTGTTTTTATGCGGCCTTAACAACAATGATTGGATTTTTATCACTACTCACCTCTTCTACAGCGGTCATTAAAGAATTTGGATGGCTATCAGCAGTGGGTTGTTTTCTTGCTTTTGTAATGGCCTTTATTTGGAGTGCTGTATTATTACCTTATGTAAATATTGAAGGGGAAAAGGCGAATCGTAGTCATAATTTAGGTCAGGCAGTCAGCAACTTTTCTAGTTTTATTTTGGAGAAATCAAGTGTTTTTAATTTCCTTTCTATATTCATTTCAATAGTAGCCATTCTCGGTATTATGAATATCAACATAGATATGGATCCGATAGGTTTCTTTCCTAAAGATCATTTTGTAGCCAAGGATCACCAATTCATGGAAGACAACTGGGGCGATTATTATCCAATTGATATTGTCTTGCAAACTGAAAATGAAAGTCAGATAAATAATATAGCCATCATCAATGCAATGATAAATTTTGATGCTCAAATTGTAGAAAACAATTTAGCAAGAAATACTTTTTCCTATGTCAAAGTATTGGAGCGATTTGCCGAAGTAAGATATAATCAGGACTTGAAGAAGATTTTGTTAAATCCAATGCTGAATAAATATTTTTTGAAAAGTTTTAATAGACTTGTAGCAAATGAATCTGATATATTAATCTCTGAAGATCAAAAAAAGGCTAGAATTACAGTCACTGGATCAATTCAAAGTGTGAGAGCATTAGAAGGAAGTATAATGGAGATGAATAAAATTAGTGACGAGGTTTTTAATAATACCACAAGTTTACAAGTGGCTGGCTATCCAGCTCTGTTTGTTAAAATAATGAATACCTCATTTGACTCTATGAAGTCAAGTTTGATCATGGCTTTACTTCTGGTTTTCATAATCATGTTATTATTGTTACGTAATTTCAAAATTGCAATTATTGCAATTATTGTAAATATATTCCCTGTAATTATAATGTTAGGTTTCTTAGGATTTAGTAGTATAAATCTTGATTTAGCAACCTGTACAATAGCGGCAATCATTCTTGGGATTGCGATTGATGATACCATTCACATTCTCTACAGATATCAGCGGGAAAAGAGGGAAGGTCTTTCAGTAGAAAGCGCATTAAAAATTACCCATTTCCATATAGGCAGAGTTGTTGTTTTGACCAGCTTATTGCTATTTGTAGGTTTTTCCATTTTATTATTGGCCAGCTTGAAAACAGTTTTCTATTTCGGACTGCTTTCAATCATTTCTGTTATTGCCGTTTTTTACGGCGATATTATTCTTTTAACCCTATTATTGAAGAAATGGAAATGATTAATCTTTATTAGTTGAAGGTTTTGGAGAAGGTTCTTTTGTCAATAAGGGTCCATGCCACAACCTCACATAATTCTTAAAAAAAGAAAACCTTCCTTTGTTGGATTTAATATACTTCGGCAAATGTATCCAAGGGATCTGTGGGTTTTGATGGTGTGCCAGATGAATATTAAAATTGAGATAAATAATATTCAACCATTTCGGAATAGTCAAATTATGAGCACCATTTATTATGTCACGAGGACTAAAAGCATGATTGACATAATTTTGTGAAGACCAGATGAAACCGTGTATTATATAAAAGATAATCCATGTCATAAAATCCCAGCCAATAAGCCATAAACTGAATACTTGAAAAACTATAATTATTATAGATTCAATTTGAAAGAACTTCATTTTGAACGAATTATCCAGGCCTTCTACAAAACCTCTCATTTCTTTATGATGCTTAAATATCTTTGATCGTATCATATTTGGGGAGATAGCAAAAATAACTATGCTCAACCACAGTGAAAAATAACCAAAACCAACCATCATTAAATATAAATTACCATATCGTACCCACCTGTTTTGATGTTCATAATATAAGTCCCACATTTCTTCATCCGTTCTGTTTTTTTTGTGATGTTTGAGATGGCAATGACGAAAAAAATGATAGGAAACACCAAACAAGGTACTTAGAAATTGACCTAAAAATAAGTTCAAATTTTGATTAGGATGCAATGTTTTGTGCGCAGCTTCATGCATGAGTGAATAAACTGGAATCATAAGTATCCCAAAGGCCAAACCTAAAAGTAGCTTCATTCCAATTTCCGGGGTGTTTGATCCGACTTGAAGAAGAAAAAAGTAAAGTACCGTACATATGATGATGATTGTAACATTAAGTTTTGTAGGTATTTGATATAGATCTTTCATATAGGATTATTTGCGGATGGAGTAGGCGGCCACCTTCCCGTAAACAAATGAGCGATCATTGGCATAAATTTGTTTACTCAAGGTCTCGTCTTTTACAATCCTATCCTTTAATTTATCCGGTACCTCCCTCGGAATCATCAGGTTTCGAAAAATGACCCTTGCTCCTTTTCTAGCGGTTTTGTGTATGCCAAGAAATAAGCGATGTGTTTCCTTCTCGCTCATCAATTCGCAAATATTTGATAAGGCAAAACAGTCAATACTTAAGTCTGGCATTGAATCTAACCAACCTTGAGCGTCTGCGGTTATGATTTTAATTCGATCCAATTTTGCTTTAATCATTTCATAGTTTTCTTCTTTGAGATAATTAGGTACTTCATGATCATTTTGGAATTTCCCTAAGAGGTAAAGTGAAAGAAAGTAATTTCCTTTTATTGGAATATCTCTAAATGCATTCTTGGCTCGTTTATAAAAACTCTCTGAAAATGATGTGCTCCCATCATCAAAATGAAAATACTCAGCTACTAAACCTCGTTTTGCAAGCATTCGTTTGTTGAATAATATCTTAAAAATGTAATGAAATCGTTTTGTATTCCATATTTTATCGAAATAAGTTTCTTGCTCTTGTTTAGATTTTTCATTAAAGAGGCCTAGAACCCTTTTCTTGCCTTGCAATAGCATAATGAATTTACCGGCAATTTTTATGAACTTTTCAAATTGGCCATTCATGATAAATCCATTCTTAATTATTTTATTTTGCTCATCCCAATATTTGCGAGCATCCTCACTCAACAAGGGTTTTATCTTTTCATATTGCTCCAACCTATTTTTAGAATCTCTTAACCCCGCAAAGGATGTAAATGCAATAAAATCTAAACTTTTAATTGCAGCTACCTTTAGTTCTAATAAATAGGATTGTGTCGGATTAATGTCAAGAGTGTAAATTACCTGAGGGTCAAACAACAGAAATCCTAACACATTGCAGCCCCCGGAAGTAATGGCCATTAAGGCATCATCCTTTTTAATTTTCAAAACGACATGATCACTTTCAGGATCTTCCCAATTATGCGTAAAAACTAATTTAAATAATGAAACCTGGTCCTTTTGGTTTTTCATCAGAATTATTTTAAAACCTGTTAATTAATAATCAGTCCTTTCGAGTTATAAAAAGGTGCCACTGTAATTCCATGTTTTAAACCAAGTTTATAAATCTCTTCAATTTTATCAATAGAAATGTTGCCCTTCCCAATAGAGTAATCTTCATATTTGTTTTCAAAAGCCAAAATCATCGCCTCAAGAATACAGCCATGGATAATATTTGGGGCCGGATATTGGTAAAATGAATCTGTATAATCTGGATAAAACTCGAAACCAAAGTTTACCTGTCCCATGCCTCCATGGAAAATTAGATCAAAATTATTCTCCACTTTTGAGTCGAGATTTTTTGGATAGCCGGCATCAGAGATAATCACATTTTCCTTACAATTCGAAATTTCAGATATATTGGAACTGGCAACGCAAATAATAATATCTGCTTTTGGAATTAAATCCCTTAAGGAGATTGAATAATCGTTTTCAATATTTTCGTCATCAAGCTGATCTGATAATTTCTTAAGTTGCTTTTCATTACGTGCGCAGAGGAGTAATTTGTGAGTCCTGTTTTTCAAATATTGCACGCAAGCCATGCCAATATCGCCTGTTGCACCAACAATTAACAATGAAGATAGTTTTAGGTCAACATTCTTTTGTAAAGCTGCTTTTTCTATACTTTTTACAATAAACGCAGAAGTAAGTGTATTTCCTGTTGTAAACTTTGAATTTTTCGTAGAAATAGAATCGAAGTTTCCCTCTAATACAATAGAAGTAAAACCTCCTAAAGCCACGACTTTAGCACCCATCTTCTTTGCACAGGCTATGCCATCATGAACCTTTTTAATATTTGATCGCAAATAACTCGTATTGAGCTTATCTGGCTCAATAAATGTATCAATATAAACACCATTTATAGAGGCTCCTGTTTTTGAATTTACTTTTACCCGAAACAAATCTCTGGCAGGAATGAATGGGAAAATGTTTTTAATCTTTTGCAAGGAAAGATCTCCCTGACTTTTATTTCTTAGTCTATTAACAAAAGCCGCAATATTTTCCCATGAATCCTGATGTCCTACAACAGCAAAGTCTAAGCAGGGAGTTGAGCTATCCATACTATTGATTTTTCTCCAGGGATCCCAATATTGTCGAGTGTTTTTGCATAAAGTGACAAGGCGTTACCACGCATCTTTTCTATCTCAAGTCCAACATGATGCAAAGATCCTTTCATACAATCACCATTGCATACACCACAATGTCCACGTAGGTCCGTTGTGGCAGAAAACTGCGCTAGAATAGTCATACAATTGAAATGAATCTCCTCAAATTTATTTATGAAGGCCTCAGGATCTTCTTTTAATTCTGAAACCAATATATCTGTAGAATGCTCCAAATGTTCTTTTTCCTCATCTGCTATAGCAAGAAACAATCTTCCAGCTTCGCCACCAATTGCCGTTCCTACATCTGTATACATCGAAACTGCAAATGATTCTAAAATCACTTCTTGAATTATCAGACACGAGATGAAATCCTTTTTTTTGGCATAAGACAAAAATTGCTCTCGTATATTACGCCAATATTCTCCTTTCAAATTTATTTTCGTTTTCAAACCTGTTTTTTTCGCATAATCCAAAAATACTTCTGCATGCATTCTTTCACTATTCGCATGTTCCACGGCTTCTATTTTTTCAGTATAATCATCTATCGTCTCTGCAAGAGATGCGAAGTTTGACATACCAATGAGTTCGCCTGTTATTGCTTGTGAAAACAAATCAGAAATGACATTAAATTTTTCTAAACTTTCGTGCTCTTTTGGTAATGGCTCCATATTTGCTGGTTTTTATAGTAATTTCGTTAATATCAGACTAATGAAAAGTCTTCATAAGGAATTCCAGACTTCACTTTATCAATTAGGTTTTGATTATTTTTTAAACTAGTCAACATCCCTATTGAACTAAAAGTGAACTTCAGTATTTTAGAAAAATGCTTTTGTAAAGGATCTTTTTCATGACACCCAATTGACACAAAGGAATAAGATTTATTATAGGCTATGTTTCTAGCATGATCAATCAGCAGCTTAAGTGCTTTTTTTTCAGAAAGGTTAATCGCAAGGTATTTTATATAGATCATTTTAACCGGTTGATTCAGGGTTGGCATTTTTGAAAATCCAAATATTGGATTTACTACATTTAATAATTTCAGCATTAGATTCAATTTCCACGAAACTTTGATCACTACATTCTGTTTGATTGGCATTGTATCAATTATACTCATTGCTCCTATTAAAGTGCCTTTATAGTAAATGGTATATATACTTGTTCCTTCAAGTTGGATATTTGTTATAGGAGTTCTAAGATCATATCTTTGATACTTTGCTCCAATGAATTCTATTAACTCTTCTGATATTTCCGACAGCTCAATGGTGTAGTCAGGATTCGACCATTTAAACTGTTTGCCGATAAATTGATAAACAGTAAACGAGCCGATATTTTCAAAATTTGTGTATTCAGATTTGTTCTTTGAAAATGAAACTGGTTTTTTGTTGCCCTTAGAAAAGTTAAAAAAAACAAGATCAAAATCTAACTCATAAAGCTTTGCTGCCAAAACGCTTAAAAGTTTCATTCCAACACCTTTATTTCTATATGATTTTAGTACTTTAAAATCACCAACGTATTGGACAGGATACAGTTTGCCATCGATATAGCAATTTTGTAATGATGCACAAACCGCTCCGATAATCTTTTGGTTTTCTTCGGCAATTATAACTAAACTCTTTCCCCGTAATTGCAGAATTTTGAAGAAATCGGGATTTCTATCAATACGAAGGGATATATTACCTTCCATACTTACAGAAGAGGTTAACTCCAACAAACCTAGATTATCACTTTTACTGGCAATTCGGAATTCTACCATATTTAAGGATATAGATA
Organism: Eudoraea sp.; assembly: GCF_049669105.1. Taxonomy (NCBI): domain Bacteria; kingdom Pseudomonadati; phylum Bacteroidota; class Flavobacteriia; order Flavobacteriales; family Flavobacteriaceae; genus Eudoraea; species Eudoraea sp. The sequence continues at coordinate 297 of NZ_JBATKE010000257.1, read as the reverse complement.
AATAGAAAATTGGGGAATCTAAATATAAAACTAAAATTCTAAAATGGAAATTATCTAAATAATTAACTGATAATGATTATGGCATTATTTTTTATTTTAATTGTTTCTCGGATTTCTAGAGACATTCCTTATGTACCTTCTTTTTAATGTTTATCCATGTCCTTATTGCTTTTGGTGTTATATCTATATTACTAAATCCGGTTTTAAAAAGACTTATGCACGGAGTGCGCTGATTTATTCTATTTCCAGTATAAATGCCCCTTTTTCACCGGTATAATAGAATGGCAACTTCCTGTC
>NZ_JBATKE010000256.1:0-3133 GCF_049669105.1 Eudoraea sp. | reverse complement strand
AATATGGAGCCTGGTAATGGAAGTTATGGGCGTAAATAAGAATTTAATCCAATGCGCTAATGGAGGTAAATAAAGATGGGTTTTATAAGATAAAATGGTTTTGGAATATTCTTAAAAATGGCCTTTTTCTTTTTGGGGTACGGAATCAACTTGCGAGATTTGGTTTCGATGTTGACCCGTTTTATTGGGTTTTGGAAGGGGCTTCGGATTGCGAACCACCTAAAATAAAAGGCAATCCTTCGGATTATGAATTAGTCCATCTTGAAATAGAAGAAATAGAGGTCGTTAGGAAAAATATAGTTGGTAGTGATCAGATACCAAGAATTCTTGATTTTCACAGCCAAATTAAGTGTATTGCACTTAGACATGAAGGAGAAATTGCGGCCTTTACTCTAATAGAATTAGATCATTTTAATTATAACAGAATGGTTTTTCATCTAAAAGAGAATGAGGCTTATCTTTTTCATATGTACACCTTTGAATCTTACAGAGGTAAAAACCTGGCACCCTATTTACGTTATCAGAGTTATCTGATGCTGAGAGATATGGGGAGGGATAAAATATACAGTATAACCCAATACTTTAATAAATCTTCCAAAAACTTTAAAAAGAAACTGAATGCCAGAAATCTTCAACTTTATATCAATATCATTATATTTAAAAAATATCAACATCATTTTGTTTTAAGGTCCTACAATACCTAAATAATTGAAAAAATAAAAGCCAGCTATTGGAAGCTGGCTTTTAAAGAGAGATCAAACGAAAAACTAATTAACAATTCCTTTTAATCCTATATGTGTCTTTTATCATTCTTAATTTAATACCTAATTTAAATAGCTACCTTTAAATAATTCAGTCACTTCATTGTTATTTGTAACCGACAGTGAAATTCGAAAATCAAGTTTAAAATGGTTACTGTAATAATACGTTTTCCTCCTTCTGCTGTATTCTACAGGAGCATTAAAATCCTTTAATACTTCCAGAAGGTTATATACAGAACGTTCGCTCAATTCCATTCTACGTGAAAGTGACCTGGGTGGACCTGTACATTCTGCTTCAATAAGTAAATGAAGTTTTTGTAGGTTTTCTAAAGTTTTAATTTTATTCATCTTTTACCCTTTTTTCAATAACAAAGTTTTCGGGGATTTTTAAAGTATTTTTTGGTAATATGACTTTTTAAACCAGCTATTTTAATTCCTATATAATATTATAGAATATTTTCTATATATACAAATAAAATATAGATATTTTTCTATTTATTTATAAATTAGACTACCTTTTACATGTATTCAGTTCTTTTTTATCTCTTTTTAAATCCTTACCTTTGATAAAATGAAGTTTTATATCGATTATTTTCTAGGAAATGTTTAAAACGATAGATCGTTTAATGCAGTTTATTAAATTTGCCGGACTCAGTGCAAGACAGTTCGATTTATCCATAGGTGCCAGTAATGGCTACACCTTAAGAATGAAAAAGAACAATGCATCTATTGGTAGTGACGTCATTGAAAACATTCTTAAAGTTTATCCCCAACTAAATGTAGTATGGCTTATTACCGGAGAAGGGGATATGCTGAACAAGGGAGAAGAGGATGAAATTCTTGATTTTGATCATCTGCCCAAATCCAGGCAACAAGAGATTGAAGACCTTATTGAACAAAAAATCAAAGAACACCAGGAAGAGGAATTGAAACGATTACTAAAAGAAGTAACCGAAGAGATTGAAAAAACACAGAAGCGTTTAAAAGAATAGCTTTAATAGTTGATATTTAACTGTTTTACTAGTTCTTCTCTTAAGGTTATAAGCTTCATTAATTGCTTCCGGGCATTGGTTTCTTTCGCTATTTCTGCTTTTAGCAATTTAAACCGTTTTACATTTTTATAAAGTACGCTGTTTGCGTTAAAATCAGTATTCTTTAGAAGAACCTCTATCTCCTCTGTCAGATGCTCATACATCATTAATATTTCCACCCTGTATTTGATGGCTTTAGATATCATTAAAAGAAGAAGTACCACACAAAAAATAGCGGGAAAAGCTTTTATATTGCCCGCAGCATCCAATGAATTTACATCCTGTGTAGCTTCCCAAAACTGAAAGGAGTATAAAATTATTGGTGAAAGAATAGCGTATTTCCACCAATGCTGACAAGTAATAAACCACAGCACCAGAGGAATAAGAATAATCAGTTTTTGCAACAAAAACCAAACAAAAATTCTCACATTTAGGAATCCGTTATTATGAACCTGAATTATGCCTAAATCCCATACTTGCTTCTCAGGAATCAAATAATGAACAAACCAGAATAGTGTTGTAAGTAATAAAGTTGAACTCACTAATAGGTTTATAGGAATTCCTCTTTTGCTCCTCTGGGAAACAGCTGTATTTAAGTTTTTGAGTCGGTTTTCTAATATTAATTGAGCATTATAAATGTTTTGAAGGTAGCTAGACCAGCTTATTTTATCTCTTTTCTCATTCAAAGATTTTAAATTTTCTCGGTAAAATTCGTGAGATTTTCGTATGTTCCTTCTCATTAAAGATTTAATAGAAATCTCTAACATTCTTTTCCGGTAGGACCTAAAATAATAAAAATCCCAAAAAATGATTAATCCAATTATGGAGGTTATTATCAAAATATTAAATGTTAAAGGATAATTCTCATAATAAAATGGGTAAAAGGTGTACTTTCCATATGGCAGAAATAAATTTTCCAATATGTCATTAGAGTATAATACTAATAAGGGAACGATCAGGTATCTCCACTTTGTCGAAATTGAGGTAAACCATATCAATAATAGAGCAAATGGAATTATATCTTTAAAAAGATACCAAACAAAAAGTTTATTACTAGGGAAGACATGTGAATATTCAAGTGAAAAAAATGATAATACCTTGGAATCATAGCTAAAAAGTAAATGAATATAACCTAAAAATGGCAAAACAGCTATCAAAAAGGCTACTAGTACATCCAATTTGTATTTACTTTGCCAATTAGATTTCAATCTCATTGTATCTTATTTATTTGACATACAAATTCTATTTTTACCTTTTAGAAAATAAACCACCCTATCGCAATTTATTATATTCTTATATCGGTCTATTAAATATACGGAATTTATACTATATATGCAGAAA
>NZ_JBATKE010000255.1:0-14362 GCF_049669105.1 Eudoraea sp. | reverse complement strand
CATATGGCCTGCTGGTATGTGCCAAATGGTAAATATCCTACTCCCCAGGAGGCGAAAGAACGGCTTGAATATCTTAATAAATATGGGGAAAGTCCCTACGCCTTTACCTTAAAGAGCAATTTTACGCCAAAACAGGCCAGCATATATAAATTGGAAACCTGGAAACAAAAATGAAGCTGCATATCCTGGGTTGCTACGCAGCTACTCCTAGAGCATTGACTAACCCAACGTCTCAGGTATTGGAAATAAGGAACCGTCTTTTTCTAATAGACTGCGGGGAAGGAACACAGGTACAGTTGCGAAAGAATAAAATTAAATTCTCAAGGATTGAGCATATTTTTATTTCACATTTGCATGGAGATCATTTTTTTGGTTTGCCCGGACTTATTTCCACGTTTAGACTATTAGGTAGAGAAAAGGACCTGCACATATATGGTCCGGAAGGAATTCAAAAGGTCATTACCTTACTTCTTAGGCTTGGCAATTCCTGGACCAATTATAAGCTTATTTTTCACGAACTATCTTCCAAAAAATCTGAAATTATTTTTCAAGATGCCAATGTAAGGGTGAAAACAATTCCTTTGGATCATAGAATATATACTAATGGTTTTTTATTTAGCGAACTGCCGGGCGAGCGCAAATTGAATGTGGCGGCAACAGCAAAATATAAAATTGACAAAGCATATTTTCGGAGTATAAAACAGGGTAATGACATAAAACTTGATGATGGTTCCGTTATAGCAAATTCAGAACTCAGCCTGGATCCCCCTGAGATAAAACAATATGCCTATTGCAGTGATACCGGGTTTAATAAAGAGATGGTACCCCTTATAAAAGATGTGGACCTGCTGTATCATGAAGCCACTTTTTTAGAAACCGAAGCGCATTTAGCGAAAAAAACCAAGCATTCTACAGCCAGGCAGGCGGCAACAATTGCCAAGGAAGCCAATGTATTTAGATTACTACTAGGACATTTTTCTACACGGTATAAATCTATATTACCTTTCAGAGAGGAGGCTATTGCAGTTTTTGAGAATGTTGATTTGGCTGATGATGGCAAGACTTTTGAAATTTGATAATAACTGCTTTCAGAAAATATAGATCCTGTTTTTGTTTATATTAGCAGACTATTATTTAATACTTGCCCGCTTTATTATAAAAATTCAATAACACTTCAATTTTATACATCTTTTCCCCAACTTTGTAGAACTAATGTTCGTCTTTTAAAAATGCATAGAGATTTAGGGAATCATCGAAGATCATATAATAAGAGCGCCTTAACTGAGCAAACTATCTCAGACAATCCAATGGAGCTTTTTCAGCAATGGTATTACGAAGTTGAAGCTGCTGACGGCTTGGATGAAACGAACGCGATGTCAGTTTCGACATTGGGACTGGATGGATTTCCAAAGAGCAGAATGGTCCTCCTGAAAAAATATACATTTGAGGGTTTTATTTTTTATTCGAATTACCAAAGCGAAAAGGGAAAAGCAATCGAGGCGAATCCAAGAGTTTGTTTGTCATTTTTTTGGCCCAATCTGGAACGCCAGGTTATTATAAAAGGAACGGCTGAGAAATTGGCCCAAAATCTTTCCGATGGTTATTTTGAGTCTAGACCGGAAGGCAGTAAATTAGGAGCAATTGTATCGGACCAAAGTAGTGTAATCGAGTCTAGAGAAGTCCTGGAAATTGAATTGAAGAAATTGGAAGAAAAATATAAAGGCAAAGAAATTGAACGTCCGGATTATTGGGGTGGTTATCTTGTCAGGCCTGTTTCCATAGAATTTTGGCAGGGCAGAGATAATAGATTACACGATAGAATCCGGTACTCACTTCAAGCAGATTTTGATTGGAAAATAGAGCGACTGGCTCCATAAAACTAATTTAATAATGAAAACAGTTATTCTTGTCAGACACGGGAAATCATCCTGGCAATACGGGGTAAGCGACCAGGACAGACCCTTGCAAGAAAGGGGAATTAATGACGCCCAATTGGTTAGTGCTGAATTCAAAAGGCTATCAAAGAACATAGATTCGGCATATTCCAGCCCCGCAAACAGGGCTCTTCATACTTGCATGATTTTCTTAAGGACTTTTGATTATCCTTTGGAAAAATTAAATATTTCTGATCAACTATATGATTTTTCCGGGGAGGCGGTAATGTCTTTTGTAAAACAATTGGATGATAACCTCAATAAAGTTGTGATTTTTGGCCATAACTATGCACTCACCAATATTGTAAACCAGTGGGGGAATAAGGCTATCGAAAATGTACCTACTTCGGCTTTGGTGCAAATTAGTTTTGATGTCTCTAGTTGGCAAGTGATTAAAAATGGTATTACCGAACATATCCTTATTCCAAAACAGCTTAAATAATGATTAAAACTAAAAATCAATACATCAACAGGGAGATAAGCTGGTTGATGTTTAATGATCGTGTATTACAGGAAAGTGCAGATAAAAATGTTCCATTAATAGAACGACTTCGGTTTTTAGGTATTTTTTCAAATAATTTGGATGAATTTTTTAAAGTAAGATACGCCACTATTAAAAGAATTGTCCTGGCAGGTAAGAAAGGTAAAAGTGCCTTGGGAGGTGAAAAAGCTAAGGACCTGCTTGCCGAAATCACGAAGATTGTAATCAATCAGCAAAGTAAAAGCCTGGAAATTCATGGGGATATTGAAAAAGAATTAGAATCAGAAGGCATTTATTTTATTAACGAAACGGAGGTGTCTGAAAGTCAGGCTAAGTTTGTTAAAAACTACTTTCTGGAGAAAGTAAGTCCACAGTTAATGACTATTGTTCTTAATGATCTTAATCAATTTCCTCTTTTAAAGGATACCGAAGCCTATCTGGCTGTAAAAATGGTTCATAAGGCAAAGGATATAGACCAAAATGATAAAGAGATAGTTGAGAAAAGATATGCACTTATAGAAATTCCAAAAGGCATAGACCGCTTTGTTGTGCTTCCTAGGGTAGGAGATAAAGATTACATCATTATACTGGATGACCTGATTCGATTTTGTCTGGCCCGGATATTTCCCATGTTTGAATATGAAGCTATTTCGGCGCATATGATTAAAATTACCAGAGATGCCGAATTGGACATCGATAATGACCTAAGCAAAACATTTATAGAAAAAATATCATCAAGCGTTCAAGGAAGAAAAATTAGTGATCCGGTTCGTTTTGTATATGATAAGGGCATAGCCAAGGATACCTTAGAATTTCTGAAAGGGAAAATGGGTATTGAGGATACAGATAGTGTGATTCCCGGAGGGCGTTATCACAATAGAAGGGATTATATGGACTTCCCAAGTTTAGGAAGACAAGATCTTATGTATGATAAGATCACACCACTGCCGGTTAAAGGCTTAAGTCTGGAAGGAAGCCTATTGGAACGTATTGCCGAAAAGGATTACCTGATGTATGCACCATACCATACCTTTTCATACATTATAAAATTTCTTAGGGAAGCAGCACTGGATCCAAAAGTAAAAAGCATAAAGATTACTGTATATCGGCTCGCCAAGAATTCACAAGTGGCGGCATCCTTAATAAATGCTGTAAAAAATGGTAAGAAAGTTACCATGCAGATAGAATTAAGGGCTCGTTTTGATGAGCAGGCCAATATAAAATATGCAGAAGAATTACAGGCTGAAGGTGTAAAACTGATCTTTGGAGTCCCGGGTTTAAAAGTTCATAGTAAAATTTGCGTAATTGAAAGGGAAGAGGATGATTTAATTAAGCGATATGGATTTATCAGTACCGGAAATTTTAATGAGTCAACTGCCAAAATATATACAGATTATACTCTTTTTACAGCAAACGCAGCTATCTTAAAGGAAGTCAAAATTGTTTTCGATTTTTTTGAAACCACCTACAAAATATATAAATACAAACATCTGGTTGTTTCCCCTCATTATACTAAAAGTTTGTTTAAGAAATTTATTGACAATGAAATAGAGTCTGCAAAACTCGGCAGAGATGCCTATATAAAAATAAAGATGAACAGTTTTACCTCCTATGAAATGGTAGATAAATTATATGAAGCTAGCAGGGCTGGGGTTAAAATACAGCTAATTATACGAGGTGTTTGCTGTCTTATTCCGGGGGTTGAAGGTATGAGTGAGAATATTGAAGCCATAAGTATTGTTGATAAATTTTTAGAGCATCCGCGTGTATTTATCTTTGGTAATGAAGGCAACCCTAAAATCTATATCTCATCGGCAGATTGGATGACACGTAATTTAGATAATAGGGTAGAGGTTGGTTGTCCAATTTATGACGAAGACATTAAACAAGAATTAATAAATACCTTTGAAATCTCCTGGAGTGACAATGTTAAAGCACGTATTTTTAATGGGGAACAGAACAATGTTTATAAGAAGAACGAACAACCTAAATTACGCTCTCAATTTGCTATTTATGATTACTACCTTAACAAAATAAATTCTAAAAATAAAGGAGTTTGAATATCCGAAAATTTGCCGCAATAGACGTTGGTTCCAATGCTATTAGGTTATTGGTCCACAATGTTATTGAGGAAAAGGATAAAGAAACAAAATTCAGGAAAAATGTACTTATTAGGGTCCCTGTCCGTCTTGGAGAAGACTCTTTCACCAAAGGCGCAATATCTGAATTCAATACTGAAAGAATTGTAAAAACCATGAAATCTTTTAGCCTTTTAATGGAGGTTATTGGTGTGGAAAAGTATAAGGCATGTGCAACTTCGGCAATGCGAGAGGCACGTAATGGAAATAAAGTTATTGCCAGGATCTTAAAGGAATCAGGTATTGCCATTGAATTAATTAATGGTAAAGAAGAGGCCTCAATAATTGCATCTACGGATCTAAAAAAACTTATTCAAACGGATCAGTCCTATCTCTATATAGATGTTGGCGGGGGTAGTACAGAATTCACTTTATTTACCGAAGGGAGTATTAAAGTATCAAGGTCTTTCAAGATAGGAACAGTGCGCCTGCTTAATAATATGGTAAATGACGATATATGGAACGATATTGAGACATGGATTAGAAAAATTACAAAAGGGACATCTAAAATCTCAATAATTGGTTCAGGAGGCAACATCAATAAATTGCATAAATTGTCGGGGCGAAGGGAAGGGGAACCCCTTTCCAATATTTGGCTGAATGCTCAATATAACTTTTTGAAAAGTATGTCCTATGAAGACCGTATTTCCGAGTTAGGTCTAAATCCGGATAGGGCAGATGTAATTATTCCCGCTACACGGATATTTTTGTCTTCTGCTAAATGGAGTGGGGCAAGAAAAATTCATGTACCCAAAATTGGTCTGTCTGATGGGATTATAAAGACTTTATATTATGCTAACCATGTATAGTTTCTTTTCTACCTAAATCTTTCATAATCTCCGCTTCATACTCCAGAAGTTCCTGCCATTTTTTATCTACCTCTTCTTTATTTCCGTATTTCCTCGCAAATTTTAAAAACATGGTATAGTGCCCAGCCTCACTGACCATGAGTTTTTGATAAAAATCCGCCAGTTCCTTGTCCTTCAGTTCTTCAGATAGCAACCTAAACCGCTCACAACTGCGCGCTTCGATTAATGCAGCGTATAACAGACGATGCACCAACTGAGTGGTCCGGTTTCCTCCTTTAGGAAAAAATTTCAAAAGTTGGATGGCATATTCATCCTTGCGATATCTTCCCAAAGTTTTACCCCGGGCGAGGATCTTATCGTGTACCATTTTAAAATGTCCCATTTCCTCTCTTGATAATGCGATCATTTCCTGTATCAATTCAGGATATTCAGGGAACGTAATAATCAAAGAGATAGCCGTGCTGGCCGCCTTTTGTTCGCAATAGGCATGATCTGTCAGAATTTCGTCAATATTTTTTTCCACTATGTTTACCCAGCGAGGATCGGTCGGTAATTTTAGTCCTAACATAATTCAAATTTTTGCTAAATTAAAAAGAACCCGTGAAACACCTATGGAGTTTAATAAAACTATATTCTCTTATTAATAGAAGAGGATTGCTGTTATCTTAATATATTTGTGCTGCTAAAGATTTTTCTTTTGTTTAACTCCTTGTTTATTTTGTAATTGGAATATATGCAGCATTTGGATACTCGTAAACAGTTATCTAAAATTCTGGGTGATAGTGTATCTGAAGAAACACATACCTGGATAGAGAATAAGTTAGATTTAATTATTAAGTCCAAATCTGCAAAGGAATTATATTTATCTTATAGTCTATTAGCCGGAAAAATAGATACTGCAAAAAAACCAAGAATCCAGGGGATTAATCAGGAATTGCAAGAATATCTGATCGCACAGAATGCGGACCTGCTCCAAATTGCCAGGATTTATCTTCTTAGTAAAGTACTTGAATCAGATTTAGCATATTTTTCAATTAAGGTGGCAAATCTTATTCAGGTTGCTGATACCGGTGAGCTGGAAACCTTTTTGAAGTTTTTAATACTTTTGCCAAATACCGGGGACTATAATCAGGTAGGCGTTGAAGCATTGCGAACTAATATTGGGATAATTTTTGACGCTATAGCATTAAACAATCCTTATCCTTCTATATATTTTAATGATCAGCAATGGAATCAAATGTATTTGAAAGCGGCTTTTATGGAGCGCAATTTGGGAGAGATTGTTGATGTTGAAAAGCGGGCCAATAAAGATTTAGCGAGAATTATTTCTGATTATGCCCATGAGCGATGGGCGGCTTCAAGGGATATAGATCCATTGTTCTGGCGACCTGTAACCGGATTTTTGGAAGGTGTTTTATTGCAGGATATGGATCACTTGTTCAGGAGCAAAGATATTAATGAAAATCTGGCAGCTGCACTTTGTTGTTTTTACTCCAATCAACCGGAAGCAATCAGACTATTGAATAAATATCCTCATTTAAAGGAAAAAGTTGCGAATAAGGCTGTCACCTGGGAAAATTTAAAAAATAAGCTATGAAGGAAAAAATGATGATAATAGACCCTCACATTCATATGACCTCGAGGACAACCGATGACTATGAAGCTATGGCAGAGGCGGGAATTGTTGCAATTATTGAGCCCTCGTTTTGGTTAGGTCAGCCGCGAACCCAGGTTGGTTCATTTCAGGATTATTTTAGCAGCCTTGTTGGGTGGGAACCATTTAGGGCCAGTCAGTTTGGAATAAAGCACTATTGTACCATTGGTTTGAATTCCAAAGAAGCCAATAATGAGGCTCTGGCAGAGCAGGTTATGGAACTTTTACCCTTATATCTTCACAAGGAGAATGTTGTAGCTATAGGAGAAATAGGTTATGATGATCAAACTCCGGCTGAGGATAAGTATTTTAGGGAACAATTGGAGCTGGCTAAGGAACTAAATATGACTGTTCAGGTGCATACCCCTCATAGAGATAAAAAGGCTGGAACAATCAGGAGTATGGAAGTGTGCATGGAACATAAACTGGATCCTGGCAATGTCATAATTGATCACAATAATGAGGAAACAGTAAAAGAAGTTTTAGATAGAGGTTTTATCGCTGCTTTTACTATTTATCCCAAAACTAAAATGGGCAACGAACGCATGGTAGAAGTAGTGCGTAAATATGGCAGCTCTAATATCATAGTAGATAGTTCGGCAGACTGGGGGGTTAGTGATCCACTGGCGGTGCCAAAAACGGCAGCTCTAATGTTAAAGCGTGGTATAGAGCGTGAGGATGTCATAAAAACCTGTTATCAGAATGCGCTGGATGCTTTTAGCAAAAATGGCAAAATGAAAGAATCAGACTGGTTAAATCCGCAGGGTATTAATCAATCAATTCTTTTCAATGATAATAGCGTTTTAAGAGGTCAGGAACCTCGTGTAGACTCAGATCAAATAAAGTAGAATGAGCGTGGTACTTCTGGGTTACTTAAAGCTTGCCAGGCCTGCAAACTTACCCACTGCCATGGCAGATATAATGGCCGGTTCCAGCATATCCGGTTTAACCGTGCTAATTGCATCTGACACTTTTTTAAACGGAGCTCCATATCTGAATTTATTACTTCTTCTATTTTCCTCAACGTTCCTTTACGCCGGAGGAGTTGTCCTAAATGATGTCTTTGATTTTAAAATTGACCAGAGAGAACGACCAGAAAGACCTATTCCAAAAGGAGATGTATCTCTAAAAGGAGCTTCATTATTTGGAACCGGCTTATTGATATCAGGAATTATTTTATCCTTTTTTGTGAATTACCTTAGTGGTGTCATAGCTTTAATTCTTGCTTTAGCAATCATACTTTATGATACATTTTCCAAAAAATTTCAATTTCTGGGCCCATTAAATATGGGGCTTTGCAGAGCATTGAACCTTATTTTAGGGATGTCTGTATTTGGTGAAATATCTCACTGGATGTATGCCGTAATTCCTCTTTTATATATTTTTGCCATTACATTAATAAGCAGGGGAGAGGTTTATGGGGAAAACAAAAAGCACATAATTTGGGCAGGGCTATTATACGCCGTGGTAATTGTTAGCGTTTTGATGATTTTACCGGATAAACAGGGAAAGTTGCTTGGTTTAATTCCTTTCCTTGGTTTATTTATATTTCTGATTTATAGTTCATTAATTAGGGCATATAGAATAAATTCACCGGAAAATATTAAAAAAGCAGTGGTTAGCGGTGTACTTTCAATAATTGTTTTGGATGCCTCGCTCACTGTAGCCTTTGATAGTTGGCAGTTTGGCTTGATTGTTTTACTATTGTTGCCACTGTCGTACATATTAGCTAAAATATTTGCCGTAACTTAAAATTATGAAATGCAATTAAAGCCTATAGAACAATCTTTTGCCGTAAATTTTAAATATAGTTTACACTTCACAAGTGGCTTATTTGAAAGCAATAATAAATTGTTCCAGGAGGTTATTGAGTCATACAAGCCAAATGAACAGGTAAAACTCCTTTTCGTTGCGGATAATGGCGTTCTTAAAAAGCACCCTAAGCTAATTGAGCGTATCAGAAATTATTGTCTTTTGCATAGCTCTCAACTACTATTTACTGAGTGTCTGGTAATTGAAGGTGGAGAGATATCCAAAAACAATTACAACAATGTTGATAGAATAATAGGCGCGATCAATAATAACGCTATTTGCAGGCACTCCTTTGTGATAGTTATAGGAGGTGGTGCCGTAATAGATATGGCAGGTTATGCTGCGTCGGTTGCTCACAGGGGTGTGAAGCTAATTCGTATCCCAACTACTGTTCTTTCCCAGAACGATGCTGCAATAGGGGTAAAGAATGGCATAAATGCTTATAACAAAAAGAACTTTATAGGAACTTTTGCTCCACCATATGCAATAATAAACGATAGTGTTTTTTTGACAAGCCTTGAGCAACGCGATTGGATTGCAGGTGTAGCTGAGGCTATTAAAGTTGCTCTTATTAAAGATGAATTTTTCTTTAAGACAATTAAAGAAAATGCGATCAAATTGAAAGAACGTGATATGGGTGCCATGCTTAAAATTATTTACAGGTGCGCCGAAATGCATATGGAACATATTGCCAAAGGTGGCGACCCTTTCGAAAGCGGATCTTCCAGACCCTTAGATTTTGGTCATTGGTCCGCGCATAAGTTAGAACAGATGAGCAATTATTCTTTGAGACATGGTGAAGCTGTGGCTAAGGGGATTGCTCTGGATTTAATATATTCTCAGCTTATTGGTTTTATTTCAGCAGAAATTTTGGATGAAATTTTAGAGGTCATGGTAGACATTGGTTTTGATTTATCTATTCCGGTTTCAGGAGATGAAGAAATGCAGGAATTGTTAAAAGGGATTCAGGAGTTTCGTGAACATCTTGGAGGAGAATTAACAATTACATTAATAAACGGTATTGGGCAGAAGGTAGATGTGCACAAAATAGACATAGAATTAATGAAGAATGCAGTAAATTCCCTCAATAATAAATGTAAAATTAATATGGGATAAACTATGCTGATCGATGATAAATACCATCTGACTTATTGCACTAATATTCATCCGGGACAGGATTGGGAAAGCACTTTTGAGAGTTTAGTGGAATACCTGCCGGTTATAAAGAATAAAATATCAAAAGGACAACCATTTGGTATAGGATTGCGACTATCCAATAAGGCAAGTGAAGAGCTTGCTATGAATGATAATCTCCCACAATTTAAAAGTTGGTTGCTTAAAAACGGTCTTTATGTATTTACCATGAATGGTTTTCCATATGGAAATTTTCATGATGAAGTTGTAAAGGCTAAAGTACATGAACCCGATTGGACAACAAGAGATAGAGTCAATTATACCATAAGACTATTTGAACAGTTAGCATATCTTTTGCCCGAAGGCATTTCCGGGGGTATTTCTACATCACCAATTAGTTACAAACACTGGCATAGAACCACTGATAGCAAAAGGACGGTCATGGAAAAGGGAGCAACTCATTTGACCGAGCTTGTATTAAAACTCCATGAGCTTGAAGAAAGAACGTCCAAGTATCTTCATCTTGATATAGAACCGGAGCCGGATGGCATGCTTGAGAATACGGAAGATGTTTTAACCTTCTACCGTAATTTTCTTTTGCCAATTGCGAAAAAGGAACTAATAAAAACCCTGGATGTGAGTGAAGAAAAGGCGAAAGATTTGGTTTTGCGCTATTGTACACTTTGCTATGATATATGTCATTTTTCACTTGCCTATGAAGAGCCCGCCTATACGTTCGAAAAATTAAAGAATGCTGGAATTAAGATTGGAAAAATACAGGTAAGCGCAGCTTTGAAAATTAAATTTGATACATCCGATAAAGATAAAATATGGAAATCATTGGCGCAATTTGATGAGCCTACCTACCTGCACCAGGTTACTGAAAATACTAGCGAGGGGGTTAAGACTTATAATGACTTGCCCGTTGTTCTAAAAAATAAAACTGATGTTTCAGAATTAAGAGCACATTTTCATGTTCCTATTTTTTTAGAATCTTTTGAGGAATTATATTCCACACAAGATCATATATTGAAGGTGATAGCCATTCTCAGAGATAATTTGATTTCAGAACACCTTGAAATTGAGACCTATACCTGGGATGTACTTCCAAATTCTCTTAAAAAAGAACTTTCAGAATCGATAATCAGGGAAATGAACTGGTTAATAGATAAACTATAAAAGGCATGAATAAAACGGTAGTTCTTAATGTTGTTGGTCTTACCAATAGACTAATTGGTGAACATACGCCTTTTATCAAGTCATTTCTGGAAAAAGGCGCGTCAGCCTCAATTGAACCGGTTTTACCTGCGGTCACCTGCACTTCCCAAACAACTTATCTTACCGGTAAATGGCCTTCGGAACATGGTATTGTTGGAAATGGATGGTATTTTAAGGATGAATGTGAAGTAAAATTCTGGAGACAATCCAATAAATTGACTCAAAGTGACAAGTTATGGGATGAGATGAAGCAATTGAACGGTAATTTTACCTGCGCTAATCTTTTCTGGTGGTATAATATGTATTCTACAGTGGATTACAGTGTTACGCCTCGTCCTAACTATCTTGCCGATGGCAGAAAAATCCCAGATGTCTATTCACATCCACCTGAATTAAGAGACCGATTGCAAAAAGAGCTAGGGACTTTCCCTTTATTTAACTTTTGGGGTCCCAAAACATCAGTGAAGTCGAGTCAGTGGATTGCTGATGCTGCCATCAAAACGGACCAATTGCATGATCCTACACTTACTTTAGTTTATCTGCCTCATTTGGATTATAATTTGCAGAGATATGGTATTGACTTTTCCAAAATAAGTAAAGATCTGAATGAAATTGATGAGGTTGTGAAAAAACTGGTAGGTTATTATGACAAGGAAAATACAAATATCGTTCTACTCTCGGAATACGGTATTACCGATGTAAGCAAACCAATTCACATTAACCGTATTCTT
Organism: Eudoraea sp.; assembly: GCF_049669105.1. NCBI lineage: Bacteria > Pseudomonadati > Bacteroidota > Flavobacteriia > Flavobacteriales > Flavobacteriaceae > Eudoraea > Eudoraea sp. The sequence goes on along the minus strand of NZ_JBATKE010000255.1, from coordinate 2,451 downwards.
CGATCTGAGGGACTAATTAGTATCAGGGAAGAAAGAGGCCTGGAGCTTTTAGATGCAGGTGCCAGTAAGGCTTTTGGAGTAGCTGATCATCAGATAGCACACATCTATCTAAATGATCCAACAATTGAAAGCAAAGTAAAGGAGTTATTAAAAGGAATTGAGGGTATTGACAGGGTGTTATCGCATAATGTACTGGAAGAGGCACATTTAAATCACAGCAGGTGTGGCGATTTGCTGCTGATTGCTGATAAAGATTCATGGTTTACTTATTATTTCTGGATGGATGATTCAAAAGCGCCGGACTATGCAAATATGGTGGATATCCACAAAAAGCCTGGTTATGACCCGGTAGAAATGTTCACCGATCCGGATGATAAATTTGTGATGCTCAAAGTGATATTGAAACTCATAAAAAAGAAACTCGGATTTAGAACTGTAATGAATATAATTCCCCTAAATGCAAATCTGGTAAAGGGTTCCCATGGCAGAATACCTGAAGATCAATCAGATTATCCGGTTTTTATAACAAATAATAAAGGATCATTAAAACAGGAACTTTTTAAATCTACAGAGGTGTACCAGCTTATAGCTAAACAGTTAACCGGTTAAAATCTTTAATTATGAAAAATCTGTTTAAATATCTTTCTTTAATATTTACATTGTTATTCATATGGGCCGCTTATGTGCAATACAATGATCCGGATGTTTTGTTATGGTATGCCATTTATGGAGTTGCTGCTGCAGCTTCTTTGTTCTTCTATCTGGGTAAATTAAACCTTACCGTGGCAATTATTCTAAGTGGAGTATATTTTGTCGGCACTTTTGTTTTGTGGCCGGATAAGTTTGAAGGCATAACTATTGGTCATGGAGATATTGTGAATATTGAAAGGGGAAGAGAGTCTTTAGGACTGCTTATTGTAGCAATAGTAATGCTGATTTATGCCCTTAGGTTGGGATTGGTAAATAAATCAAAGGTCTAAATCAAACTCCTTTCTTAGGAGATCAATCACAGGGTTTATTTCCCTTAGTTTTTGATACTTCTCTTCAGGAGTATAGGCAAATTTTTTGGCAATTTCGTCATTGACGGTAATTTTTAATTCGATGCTATAATTATTAAGCTGCTTTCTTAGAAATTTCAAAAGTTGATATTGTTCCCTTTCAATTTCTTTTTTCATAGTACCATTGGGCAGCTCAATCCATATTTGCGATTCATCAACTATTTTAGGTTGGTCGGAACTTAGATTAGAAGCCATAATCTTTTTACCCGCTTTGTCTAATTTTTGAATATAACTTTCCCAATGTTTTAATAATTCTTCTTTTTCAAAACTTTCTTTAGGTAGTTCATCTTCATCAATTACCACTTCTATCCTTCTAAGCTGATGTTCTTTTTTCGCCTTTAAACTGGATATTGACAATCCCGAAATTCTTTTGGATCGCTCCTTAATCCTAATGTTTTTGTTAGGATCTGACACCAATACTTCTTCCGACATAATGGATGTAAGTGGCTGTGGTTCAATTTTTTCCGTTTCGGGAGATTCCTCCTGTTCCCGGACTTCGACTTCCTTCTCTTTAGGTATGACTGTTTTGATTTCCTTCAACATATTCCCCGATTCCAGAGATTCCGGGGTCTGGTTAGCGGGTATAGTATCAATAAAAAAGGAAGTCGGTATTAATTGAATTTCAGCATTCCAGGTGGAACTGAGGTTTTCAAGATTTTTTTTTTCACCATTAAAATCTATGGAGGCTAATTTCATTAAGGTTAACTCAACCAATAATCTATGGTTTTTACTGGCTTTGTAGTTAAGGTCGCATTCATTTGCTATAGTTATCCCTTTTAATAAAAAGGATTCAGAAGTTTTTTTAGATTGCTCCAGATACTTTTTTTTAGCCTTTTCTCCAACTTCCAAAAGGGCGATGGTGTCTTCATGCCTGCAAACCAAAAGGTCTCTGAAATGTGAAGCCAGACCGCTAATAAAATGATGTCCCTCAAAGCCTTTAGCGAGCGTTTGATTGTACAAAACTAATAATTGAGGGATATTGTGCTCCAGAATTAAATCTGTAGTGGCAAAATAGGTATCGTAATCCAGAACATTTAAATTCTCAGTTACAGCTGCTCTGGTAAGATTTTTTCCGGAGAAACTAACTACCCGGTCAAAAATAGACAAAGCATCTCTCATAGCGCCATCTGCCTTCTGGGCTATAATGTGAAGTGCATCATCCTCTGCTTCAATACCTTGTTGCTCGGCAATATATTTGAGATACTCGGCGGCATCCTTAACGGTTATACGTTTAAAGTCAAAGATCTGGCAACGCGATAATATGGTGGGTATAATCTTGTGTTTTTCTGTAGTAGCTAAAATGAAAATAGCATGTTTAGGAGGTTCTTCTAGTGTTTTTAAAAATGCATTAAACGCGGATTGAGACAACATATGTACCTCATCAATGATATAT
>NZ_JBATKE010000254.1:0-23442 GCF_049669105.1 Eudoraea sp. | reverse complement strand
GAAAGATCATTTTCTTTCAGGGGCAATCTGGTTTTATAATTGGCGATCCCAACCAATGGCGGTTGAATAAAAAACTATCAGGAGGTGGAGCTATGATGGATATTGGTATTTATTCCATTAACGGGGCACGTTACATGATAGGGGAAGAGCCTATTTGGGTTACAGCACAGGAGACTAAAAACGATCCTGTTAAATTTAAAGAAGGCATAGATGAAACCATTCAGTTTCAATTAGGATTCCCCGGGGGCGCTGTGGCCTCTTGCCTTTCTACCTATGCAGTAAATCATCTGGATAGATTTTACCTTGCCGGGATAGACGGGTGGGCCGAAATGCAGCCGTCTACAGGTTACGGACCTATAAAAGCGCGTACGCATAAGGGAGAATTAACGGCAGCCCACATAACTCACCAAACAGTACAGATGGATGAAATGGCAGGGATTATTTTAGAAAACAAAAAACCAGTTATTCCTGTAAATGGTGAAGAAGGTGTTAAGGATATGAAAATAATTGATGCTATTTACAATGCTGTTAAAACAGGAAAGAAGGTAGATTTGACCTGAACCTGATTACCAAAAAAACTAAAGCTCACCACAAACGTTTTTTGTAAATTGCACACCTTTTAAAAAAGAAAGCAACATAATTTTACAACATAAATGCAATTAGTATGTCCAAAACTTCACATAAATTATTTGATTTAAGAGCAAAATGGCTCTTTCTCTTTATTGTAATCCTGATATTTTCTGCGTGCAAAGAGAAGCAGGAAAATTCTGTAAAGGAGCCGGTTTTAAAAATAAGCCCGGATAACGAAGGGATAGTGGTTCCCGATGGTTTTGGGGTAATGAAGGTAGCAGATTCTTTAGGGGCCCCGCGGCATATTGCTGTTAATTCTAATGGGGGCGTTTACCTGAAGTTAAGAAAACCAATCGGTGGAGAAGGTATAATTTATCTTGAAGACCAGGATGGTGATGGTATAGCTGATTCCAAAAAAGGGTTTGCAGATTATGGAGGAACCGGGATGTATCTGGATAAGAACTATTTATATGCGTCATCCGATGAGGAGATTTTCAGGTATAAACTGAATGCTGAGGGTGAAGTAACAGATACGAATTCGCCAGATACCCTGGTGACCAAATTGGTTTCCTATAGAACACATGCTACAAAATCCTTTACTATGGATGGGGACGGCAATATTTATGTGAATATAGGGGCTTATTCCAATGCCTGCCAGGAAACAGACAGAACTTTGGGTTCACCCGGAGTGATGCCTTGCGCCATTCTTGATTCGGCGGGGGGCATATGGAAATTCAGGTCAGATAAATTTAAACAATCTTACGGGGAAGGAAAAAGATATGCAACCGGCTTAAGAAATGTGGTAGGGCTCGATTGGAATTTCCAACTAAATAAGCTGGTAGTTACTCAACATGGAAGAGATCAGTTAAATACGCTCTACCCGGATCTTTTTGACCAAAAGACCTCGGCCAACTTACCCGCAGAAACCATGTATATAATTAATGAGGGTGACGATGCCGGATGGCCCTATATTTATTATGACCATTATCAGAACAAGAAAATTTTATCACCTGAATATGGTGGCGATGGCAAAAAAACAGCAGGCGAGAATGCTATAGATCCTATTGCTACTTTTCCTGCCCATATTGCCCCTAATGCGCTGCTTTTCTATACTGGAGAAATGTTTCCCGAGGATTACAAAAATGGTGCTTTTATTGCATTTCATGGATCCTGGAACAGGGCACCTGAAAAGCAAAAAGGATTTTTGGTTGCCTTTGTGCCTTTTAAAGACGGAAAACCCAGTGGGGAGTGGCAAGTTTTTGCTGATGGCTTTGCCGGCATAGAAGAAGTTTCTTCCCCTAGCGAAGCGAATCACAGACCTACCGGTTTAGCCCAGGGCCCCGACGGTTCTCTGTATGTGTCAGACGATGCCGGCGGCACTTTATTTAGAATTGTATACAACAAAAAATAAATAAGATTGCGAAAAGGTCACTTAAGTACACATACGGTTGCAATTTTTCTTTTTGGACTTGGTTTAATTGTTTTATTGAATAGCTGTTATTCATCCAAAAAAGAAAACAAGCCGGTTTCTAAAACTCAAATTCAAACTGTTTCAAAATCACCGCCCAAGACGCCTGAAGCCGCGCTGCCACCCTACATGGCAGATGGCAGGAAGGTATACAGGCAAGTGTGCTTAACCTGTCATCAGGCTAATGGAAAAGGGGTCTCCGGATTAAATCCTCCCCTCACCCAAACTGACTATGTGCTGGGAGACAAAAACAGGTTGTTGGAGATTATTATTAAGGGATCTGAAGCGAATCTAAAAGACAATACATCTGAATATGCTAATGTAATGCAGGGTTATGGAATGCTGGGAGATAAAGAAATAGCCAATGTGGCATCTTACATACGAAATAGTTTTGGGAATAAAGCAGAACCAATTACCGTAGAAGAAGTAACTTCTTTTAGATCAGCAACTAAAAAATAGCGCGGGTGTCAACGTTTTAGCCCCTGCCAATATAGGGCATTTTATTGGCCATAACGGTGAGAAATGGGACATTGGTATTTAGAGGCAAACCGGCCATATAAACTACGGTACGGCCAACGTCTTCAGGGTTCATTGTAGGTTCTGTTTTATAGGAACCATCAGCCTGTAGCGTTCCTTTTTCCATCTTTTTTGTCATTTCACTTTTGGAATTCCCGATATCAATTTGTCCACAGGCAATGTTGTATGCCCGGCCATCCAGGGAAGTAGATCTGGTTAAGCCTGTTACCCCGTGCTTACTTGCCGTATAGGGTGCAGAGTACGGCCGCGGGACATGTGCCGAAAGTGAACCATTGTTTATTATTCGTCCTCCCATTGGGTCCTGAGATTTCATAATTCTGAATGCTTCCTGTGTACAGAAAAAGACTCCATTTAAATTTGTATCAATCACATGCTTCCATTCTTCTATGGTAAGTTCTTCCATTGGCTTTACAGGGGCACTAACGCCTGCATTATTGAAAAGTAAATCCAGCCGACCATACGTCTTTAGAATTTGAGCAAAAAGATTTTTTACACTTTCCGGATTTTTAACATCGGTTGGCACAACTAAAGTATCCGAATTATTGCACGAAGCTGCCGTTTCAAGGAGATTCTTTTCCTGCCTTCCCGCCAGTACTACCGTCCATCTGTCATTATTTAAGGCTATGGCTACAGCTCTACCTATACCAGACCCTGCACCAGTGACTATGGCAATTTTTGATTTTTGATTCATCGTTAATTACAAATTAGATTTTACTATTCCCGCTACTTCAAGATACAACCCTATAATTATTTCAGATTAAGGGCTAACCCATCAAATTCCTATACCACCCGATTTTGAATGGGTTCTCCCCTGGCTAATTGAATAATATTCAAAGCAGCAAGCCGTGACATTTCATTTCGGGCTTCTATAGTGGCAGATCCTATATGTGGTGTAATCGCTACATTTTCGAGCTGTAATAAAGGATTGTTTGCTGCCATTGGTTCCGGATTAGTTACGTCAAGGCCCGCTCCCCAAATGCTCTGATCCTGCAAAGCTTTAATAAGATCTTTTTCCTTATGGATACCCCCCCTCGCGGTATTTATGAAGATAGCACTAGACTTCATTTTTCTAAAGGCATCATAGTTAAATCTATTTTTAGTAGCGGTTGTAAGTGCGCAATGAACGGAAAGAACATCGCTCTGTTTCAATAGATCATCAAAAGAGACATAAGTGGCCTGAAAATTCTTTTCGGCTTCCTTATTTCGATGGCGATTATGGTAAAGTATTTTCATATCAAATGCCCCTGCACAGCGTTTTGCAAACTCCGTACCTATTCGGCCCATGCCAAAAATCCCAATAGTCTTTCCTTTTAATTCCAATCCTAAATTTGCCTGTGGACGAAACGGCCCCCAATCATTATCGATTATTTTTTTATGCATAAAGAACATCTTTCTGGACACGGCCAGCATAAGAGCAAAAGCAATATCGGCTGTGGCATCAACCATAGCATTGGGAGTATTTGCGACAGGGATACCCAATTCTCCTGCTTTTTTTAGGTCGATATTGTCATAACCTGCTGCAAATTGCGAGATTAATTTCAGGTGCTTGTTCCTTTCTAAAAAGACACTGTCTATTTTATATGTACTGGTGGAAAGCAGAATGTCATGTTTTTGTGTGGCAAGCGTAAGTTGCTCATCGGTCATCGGGTTATCATCTGTCCAAACGGTAACTTCCAGCCCCTCGTTGCGGAGCATTTCTATGCCAATAGGTGGAATATTCAAAGAGACTAATACTTTCATTGGTAGAATATTGCGAAAATAGATTTGACTTAACTTTTTAGCTTTGACTTGTTATTGCGTCTTCAATACTTCAAAAGCTCTATTTTCCTGAAATCTATGGGATGGCTGTTAGATTGCAATGAAATATATCCATCTTTTACCCGTGCATCACCATTAACCATAAGTGTTTTTGCTATTTCGTGCTCAGGATTATAAGTTGGGTTTTCATAACTTAATATTTCTTCCCCATTTACAAAGTGAGTTATATTACCATTATTTACATCTATTTCCAAAGTCACCCATTGATCCCCGTGAAATGTTCTTTTTACGGTTGGAGGGGTACAATAACTGGAATTTTGTTTCCCGTTTATCTCCACAAAGATGCCGTTTGCACAAATTTGGCCTACGGGTCTTTCCTCAGTTCCATTGCCGCCATGCAGATTATATTCCAGGGAAACAGGAAATGGCTGATCCTCTTTTAAAGATGCAGGGGACTGAGAATGGAATTGAACACCACTATCTCTAAACCCCCATTCAGGTGCTCCGGGAGCTGTTTCTCCTACAAACCGGTATTCTACTTTTAATCTGTAGTTTGCTAATTTCTCATTAAAATATAAAGCTCCAAACCTATTGTTGAAATCATCGCCATAAGCGTCGTAACGAATACTCAAAATACCATCTGAAACCCGAAAAGTATTTCCAAAATTTTCTCCTAAAGGATGTCCTGTAATTTTCATTGTCCAGCCATCTAAGTCGGAGCCGTTAAACAAAGGTTTCCAATTGTTTAGCGCTGTTTTTTGCTCAACAAGCCCAGATTCTTCTTCTTGGGAAGTAGATTTTTTCTCTTTACAGGAAGTTATAAATAAAAAACAAAGGAATAACACGTAGACAAAACGCTTCATAATAATTAAATTTTAGCTGGTTTTTAAAATGTAACCATAACATAATGAAGTGTATACCATGGGAATTAGGCCGGCCAAATACTTTGGGTGACTTATACTATTGTATAAACCTAACCAACAGGCAAATAAAAATAACAATTATCCTTATTTTTTCTTTTTAAACAATAAACCAATAAAATAAAGTATCCCATATTTTTTAGCAGAAGACAGAATCGGTCCAAACCAATTATAGGGTTGTAAACTTTCCTTAAAATCTCCTTTAAGACCCTTTATTTCTTCCCATGCAATCTGCCTTTCCAGCCTCAGGCGTTTTAGTTCGTGATTTATTTCTTTACTATTATTATACTGCTTCATTTAATTGAAAAATTGTTTTGACATACTTCGAACAATAATGTTTTCTATTCGAAATCTAAAGGCATAAATAATGGCTCCTAACAAACATAAAATTCCGGCACTAATCAAACAGGCATAGATCATGTTGTCTACAAGGTTGTTTAAAGCTAAAGTGCCGGCAACGATCAATAAAATTATTACTAAAAAACCAAGGCTCCCTAATATTGCGGCTTTGCAAAACATACTGGTAGTCGCCGTAAGTTGCTGAAATACTTTAAGTTCGTAATATTCCTGGGTTTTACTGATATACTCCTCGCCAAGATTCATGGCTTTATCAGAAGTCTCATTAAGTGATTCTAGCATACTCATTTTTAAGATTTCTGTAATTTTTTATTTCTGGCTTTTAATTCAGCTAATTTTTTTTCCAAAGCAGAAATAACATCGTCTGCCTTGTAGCTCACATCTGAAAGCAGTCCTTCCATACGGCTCTCTAATGTTTCCGATTCCGAAGAGAGCGCATCCTCTACTCTTTCTTTTAAATCACTGGCGGTTTCAGAAAGATTTGCCCTGGCAGCTTCAGCTTCTTCTGCCAATTTTTTTCGTGTAACCTCTCCTTTGTCAGGAGCAAACAATACCCCAAGTGCAACGCCTATGGCTGCACCGGCAATTAATCCAATTAAGGTGTTCCCTGAATTATCCATAGTTTAAATTTTAAATTATTTAGATGATGAACAAATAAAGATACAACTTTGGGCTTTAAACATGCCAGAGTATAATTCAAATAATCCAACGCATCATAAGCACAGCGAATATGATCCATAAGGAATTAAAACCTGTTTTTGGACAAGGAGTCAAAATAATTAGCCCAAACCTCTGTCAAATATTGATGCCGATTCCGATATAAAAAGTTGAGGTGTACTGGGACCTGTTACCTGGAGTCTGGCTGTCAAAATAATAATAGAAGGAACTATTCACGCTTATTTTTTCATTAAGGGGAACCTCAATTTTGAACTGTTCCGAGATATTATAATTACTAATATCTTTATATAGGGGCTGATAATAGAGTATGTTGGTAAGAATAATTTTACTATTTGGCAGTTTGAAGGAAAATGACATATAGGTATTATTCCGGTGGTTATAAAAATTTTGGTTTAGGGCGTCACTTATTTCCAGTTCATACATATAGGAATTTGCTAAATACAACCTAACGTTTTCAGTTGCTATTGCCTTAAAACGTAAGCCTACCCCCAACAAATGTCTGCCACTTACATCTAATAATTGATTGCCCTGACTTTGAATAAAGGTCTCCAGTCTAATGACACGCGTAAGCCGGTAATTAAATCGTAGATGCACCAACCAGTTATTTGAAAAATCCTCCCCTTTAGATCGGATAAGGCCAAAATTGGCCAGAAAAAAATACAACTTTCGAAAATCCTTTGATTTTAACTGTGTGTATATAGCGTCGCTTACTTCGAAGATATAGTTGCCGTCATTATCATTATACCTAAATGAAAAATCATTACTCAAAACAAATCTCACAGAATCGGTTTGCATTCTGGCAGACTCTATATTCACCACTTGTGCATAAAGTGAAGTAGCTCCCGAAAACAATAGAATTAAAAAAAGGAAATGTAATCGCATGCAGTTATAATGGTTGGCAGTCTAAAAATAGTGGTTTTTATTCAACTTAAGAGCAATGAAACTGAGAATAGAAGAATGTACCAAGGGCATATCATAAGAAGGTATTGAACTTCGTATGGAATTGTGTAAAGGGATAAGTATCTTTATTACCTTTCAAAATTAAAGTTATGCAAACACGCAAATTAGGTAATAGCGAGCTTTATCTTACAACCATTGGTCTGGGAACCTGGGCGATGGGTGGCGGAGACTGGAAATTTGGCTGGGGGCCTCAGGACGATTTGGCTTCTGTAAAGGCCATTCACGCGGCACTAGATCAAGGGATCAACTGGATAGATACGGCCGCAATCTATGGTCATGGCCATTCAGAAGAAGTAGTAGGCAGGACAATTAAAGGAATCAGGAATGAAGTAATCATCGCAACCAAATGCGGACGGGTTTGGGAAGGTGACAGCCGGGAGATAGGTAAATCACTGAGAGCAGATAGTATACGGCGGGAGGTAGAAGCAAGCCTGAAACGTTTGGCCATAGAAGTGATAGATCTATACCAGATTCACTGGCCTGAGCCGGATGAGGAGATTGAAGAAGGTTGGGACACCATGGCGCAATTGGTCAAAGAGGGAAAGGTACGTTATGTTGGTGTTTCTAATTTTAGCCTGGACCAACTTAAAAGAGCGCAGGCCATTCATTCTATTACCTCTCTGCAACCGCCCTATAGTATGCTTCGTCGCGAAATTGAAGAGGAAATTATGGCTTATTGTGGCTCTAGCCAGATTGGGATTATTGCCTACAGCCCTATGCAGGCCGGATTGCTCACCGGGAAATTTACTAAAGAAAGAGCTACCAGCCTGCCGGACTCAGATTGGCGCAGCCGGCATCCTTTTTTTATTGAACCCCAGTTGAGCGTAAATCTTCAGGCAATCGGGCAACTTAAAGAAATAGCAGATAATAAAGGTATTACCCTGTCTCAGCTTTCACTTGCCTGGGTATTGCGGAACAAAGAAGTAACTGCAGCCATTGTGGGTGCCCGTAGCCCTGGGCAAATAGAAGAAACTGCCAAAGCAGGTGAATTGTCCCTGACAAAAGCTGAAATAGGGGCAATAGAAGAGATTTTGGCATGGCGGATAAATAACTTATAAAAAGAGCCAGGTTTTAGAGGACTTAAAAAAGGCGCTAATGGTAACCTATTGTTTTAGTTAACTTAACTTCAAGATAGTATAGGCCTCTTATTTTTGGGAAGCCTTTAAAAGGAAACGTTCTTATTTATGTAGTTTGAGTTAGTTTATATAAGCAGGTGGGGACATCTGCTTTTTTTGTATTTATTTAATTCTTTACCTTCTGTGAAATGAGATAATTCTCACGAACAATTTTAGCAGTTTTGTGCTCGCCCATATGATCCCACCCAGGAGGCATAACCACATATAATAATTTATTTTTTAGACCTGGAGCCTTATAGACATCTTTGAATAAGGCCACAATTTCTCCAAAGTAGACATCAAGGAAATTTCCTGAATCCATTTTTCGGGTAATTCCGTATTCAACTTTAATGGCCTTATCTTCATCCTGGTAAGTGCCAAAAGCCCGGTCCCAGATATTCAGGAGATTACAAAAATTAGTATCCATATAAAGCGGGTTGCGGGCATGGTGTACCCTATGGTGGGAAGGTGTTAGGATTACCTTATTTAAAAAGCCAAGCCTGCCATCTTTTATCAGGTTTTCGCCCACATGAATAAATGCCCCATAGGTACCGTCTATAAACATGATTAAGAACAAGAGTTCGGGCTGCACACCCAGCAAAATACAAACGGTTGTACGAATAGTATCGGCGTATGGGGCTTCTAAAAAGAAGTGGGCGTATGTTACCGTAAGATTCATATTTTCCGGGGCATGATGTGTAGAATGCAGACACCAGAACAGCCGTACTTTGTGGCCCCAGTAATGATAGAGAAAATGCCCAAACTCCCAAATTATGTAACCATAGATAAACCAATACCAGGTAAAACTGGTTTGAAAGGGAGCCAGATGTTGGAAAAGGCCAATACACAAGGCAACCATAGCTATGGCAATAAATCTGCCTACAAACCTATTAAAGATGTAAATAAGAAAGTTGACTTTATATACCTTGGCCTGAGGATTTTTATAGATAAGCCCTAAAATCAGCTCAAGGATTACCAGCAGTGGAATAATAGGAACTATAAGAGAAACAATTCCATCATAGGTTTTAAAGGCCTCGTAATCGCCTGCTTTTAGTAGTTCCAGAACCTGGGTTATGCCTAGAAAACCAATCAGTTCGTTGTAAAGTGTTTCCAGAATCTCCATTAAAACGATCTCACTATTTGTTAAATTATTTTAAGAAGCCAGATTTCAAGATACTTTTTTAAATCAACTTTCCCATATTCCATGTAGTAGTTATTTTTAAGCATTATTACTACTATGAACAGTTTTATATTTCATTAGGTCTGCTATCATCTTAGCCCTTTTTATTGCCTCAGAAGCCCTGTCGCCCTTAAAATTTTCATTAACCGTTTGATTCCAAAGCAATAGCCACCTTTCGAAATGCTCTGAAGTCATTGGTTCCTTTTTACTAAGTACAATATGTTTAGTCATGGGATTTCCTTTATATTTCATGGTATCGAATAATATGGTTTCCCAGAAGTCATACATAATAGGAAAATGCTTTTCCCAGTCTATATGAGCTATTTCGTTAAAAAAGAATCCTATTTTATCATCTTTAAGAACTTTAGTGTAAAACTCGTTTACCAAATGTTCTATATCCTTCCTGTTTTCTATATCTCCCATTTGTACGAATTAAATAAACGGCTTATTTAAATTTTTGAATACAACTATTAAACTATTATTTGCATCAGTGGGGGTTAGTACTACTGCTATGTATCAAATTTTTTTTTCTTTAATTTGTTTGTAATTCAGGTTGATGCAAACTTATGTAATGCAAACTACCTCCCCTTAAATTCACTGCTAAGGCGTCTAACATGATCACCTTTCTTTAGGGACCAATACCAGTATGGATAATCTCATTTTTGCTGCTTTATCATGAATCACTATTATTTCGCCTGTTCCATGTCTACATTAACAATAAATTCAATTAAACCTTTAAAATAGTTTTCTGCATCATCATACATAGCTAAATGACTCCCATTGGGGCAATGCAAGTATTGTCCATTCTGAACTTCCGAAGCTATCCATTCCATATGCTTAGGATCCATGGTGTCATGGGCGCCACCGATAGTTAAGGTAGGAACCGAAATTTTTGAAAGTTCTGCTTTAATATCCCAATTCTTCAACTTTGCATCTCCTACAACCCCAAATTCACTAGGGCCTTGCATGGTAACATAGAAATCCATATTTACATGGGCAAATGCCCGATTTACAGGATTTGGCCATTCTTCCAAAGGCATGCGCAACACATGTTCAGGATAAAAATTAGCATAGATTAATTCTGAATATCTGGGATTTTCATAATCCCCTTTTTCCTCCAAATCTCTGATTTCTTTTAGTATGGCTGCAGGAAGTTGTGGCCCAATGACTTCATTGGCATAGGTCATATAATCCGGAATAGAAGCCATCATGTTAGAAACAATTAACCCTTTTAAGTTTTGCTGGTATTTCAGTGCGTATTCCATGCACAAAATGCCGCCCCAGGAACTTCCATAGAGATAAAAATTATCTGAGTTTAAACCAAGCGCCTTTCGCACTTGTTCTACCTCATCAACATATCTGTCTACACTCCATAAACTGCTATCATTAGGCTGGTCACTATAAAAAGATTCCAACTGATCATAATAGTAATACTCAATTTCAGCTTTCGGGAAGTAAGAATCAAAAACTTCTAAATACTCATGTGTAAAACCCGGCCCACCGTGAAGTAATAATACTTTCATCTTTGGATTGTTACCAACTCTTTTTGTCCAAACCTTAAACTCTCCTGCAGTCGTTTGAATCGGTATCATCTTTACACCTCCGCTTAATTTATCATCACGATCAGAATAATCTAAATAATTGCTTTTTTGGACATTTGCCTTTTGTGCTTCATGTTTATTTGTACAGCTTTGGAGGATTAGAAATAAGGAAATAATTAAGCTCAAATTTTTCATGTCTTTTAGGTTCAGGTTAATTATAAATTAATGAATTTCACTTTTGAAGAGTTCAGGGAACTTAGTTATTTGCTATACGTGCTGATCGATAAGAATAGTATTTCCATCCGGGTCAAGAAGCATGAAACTTCCGGGGCCGGTAGTATTTACATCTGTTTCATTGAGTAAAGAAACCCCTTTTTCTTTGAGTTCATTCTGAATTTCCCGTACGTCATCAAAACTTTCAAGCGTATTGGCATTGGTGTCCCATCCGGGATTAAAAGTTATGATGTTATTTTCAAACATGCCCTGGAATAGCCCGATAAGTGAATCTTCGTTTTTCATTATGAGATAATTCTGTTCAAAGGCCCCTGCAAATACCTTAAACCCCAGAGATTCGTAAAACTCCTTTGAAGCGTTAATGTCCTTGACACTAAGGCTTATTGAAAATGCTCCTAATTTCATTTTGTTTTCCTTTTGCGTAAAATTTATTGTTGAATTCGGTCAATTTGTTCAGTAGGTTTTCTTAAATCAGCTAAATGATTCACCTCTTATATAATGATCATGTTTTATTTGTTACGATGGAAGTTACTAAATTTAAGCGAATTAAAGATTCGCAATATACAGAGGGGATATAGCAGGTGATTGTTGCCGCATCCATGGATCTGGCCTTAAGAGTAACATATCACAAAACCGAGGTTGTATTTTGAGCAAAATTTCTTTCTCGGTTAGTGAATTAACTAATCCCCATCTCATTGTTGATATATTCACAAAAAGATGCTGATATTTGAAATCTTATTGGCGTATTTTCGCTTTTTAATAGACACTTTATGACGATGACCGACTTTCAGCCTATCATTGAAGTTGTAGAAGAAGCCTACGAGATCCCCCAGTTAAATGCCACCAGAAAAATATCCGCACTATTACCTTACGATTATTATAAAACCGATAAACACTACCCCGTTCTTTACCTGCAGGACGGTCAGAACCTATTCAATCCACTCGCCCCTTTTGGCGACTGGGCTGTGGATAAGTCAATGGCCAAGCTTGCAGAAAAAGGATTCAGCGATATAATAATTATCGCCATAGACCATGGAGAAGAGGAACGGATTATCGAATATCTTCCTTATTACCATCCGAGGTTTGGCGAGGGGAAAGGCAAGTTCTATATTGAGTTTATGCTGGAGAAACTTATTCCTTATGTGAATAAACATTACAGAACACTGCCCGATTTTGAACACACAGGTATTGGGGGAAGTTCTATGGGCGGCTTAATTAGTTTTTATGCCGGCCTCTCCCACCCGGGCGTATTTGGAAAGATGATGATCTTTTCACCCAGCCTCTGGATATCCAAAATGATCTTTGATCATACCCGATCATTTGAGCCGCTGGAGAAGGCTAAGATCTATTTATACGCAGGGGGAAAGGAAAGTAAGGAACATTTGCCCAACGCACAAAAACTGGAGGCCATCATCCGAAAAAAAATGGTAGATGGGCATGCCATCGATTTCCATTTCTCGGTAAACGAAGATGGCAATCATGCTGAGATTTACTGGAGAGAAGAATTTCCATTGGCCGTTAAATGGCTGTTTTTTGAATCATAACTTATGAAATATATATCTATTGAGCAATTGAATCCCGATAAAGATCTTATTCTGCCTTGTCGCAAAAATCAACTGGACCTGCTTAAGGAGTTCACCGGTAATATTACACCCGATTTTGAAGGTGAACACGCTACCTATCAGACTTTTTACGGGAAAGCCGGAAACAGAATTTACGCTCTGGGGATTGGTGAGGAAAAGGATGCGGCAAAGATCGATAAGGCTTTCCAGAAATTATGTTTTGATACTAAAAAATACTGGAAGGCCGACATGCAGTTACACGCTGCAACTGTGAATGATGAAGAACTACAAAAAGCTGTTATTGGCCTGGAAATGGGGACTTACCAGATTGGACGTTTTAAAACAGAACAAAAAGACGAGACAGAAACGGAAGTTCAGGTTATGGGTAACGGGGACATTACCA
The DNA here is from genome assembly GCF_049669105.1 of Eudoraea sp. NCBI lineage: Bacteria > Pseudomonadati > Bacteroidota > Flavobacteriia > Flavobacteriales > Flavobacteriaceae > Eudoraea > Eudoraea sp. The sequence continues at coordinate 10,159 of NZ_JBATKE010000254.1, read as the reverse complement.
GAGTTATTAATGAAGGGGCCATTATAGGAACTACTATTAACCGAATCAAGTCTCTTATAGATGCTCCGGCGAATCATAAAACACCCGAATATCTTGGTAACTGGGCCAAAGAATCTGCAGAGCAGAACAAGTATAAATGCACGCTGCTCGGGAAAAGTGAACTGAAAGAACAAGGTTTCGATGCCGTTCTTGCGGTGGGCCGTGGAAGTGAAAACCCTCCGGTGGTGATAGTCACTGAATATATTGCTAAACCTGGTGCAGGGATTGATATCGGTCTGGTTGGGAAAGGGATTACTTTTGATACCGGCGGATTATCTATAAAACCATCCCAAAACCTGCACTATATGAAAAGTGACATGGGAGGTGCCGCAGTGGTCCTGGGTGTAGTAGAACTTGTAGCCCGCATGAACCTGAACATAAATATAGTGGGGGTAGTAGCTTCGGCAGAGAATGCCGTTGATTCAAAAAGCTACAGACCAGGAGATGTCATAAACTCATATTCAAAAAAGAGTATTGAGATTATTGACACTGATGCGGAAGGGCGCCTGGTGCTGGCCGATGGTCTGAGTTATATAATTAAGCAATTTCAACCGCATCAGGTCATAGACCTGGCTACCCTTACCGGAAGCGTTGTACGTACCTTGGCATATTCTGCTGCCGGGATGTTTACTAACGACACTGAAATGGCGACTAGAATGTCGGATATTGGAAACCGGGTAAACGAGCGTGTATGGCAATTACCCCTTTATGAAGAGTTTGAAACCGATCTGCAGTCAGATATAGCAGACCTTCGGAATTTCAGTGGGAAGCCCATTGCCGGAGCCATTATGGCTGCCAAATTTCTGCAGGCGTTTACAGATGATCATAAACACTGGATGCACCTCGATATAGCCGGGGTGGCTTTTGGGGATTCCCATTATGCCAAAATGAAAAGCAGCACAGGCTTTGGAGTTCAACTCATTTTGGAGTATATTAAAACTTCAATTTAGAAATAATGCCGGGACCAACGCTTAATTTTCTCTGTATCTCCACCTATTTTAAAGGAGTAGACTTTCTGAAAAGCTGTAAAGCGGAAGGAAATAATGTATACCTGTTAACCCTAAAAAAGCTGGACAAGGAAGACTGGCCCTGGGAGTTTGTAGACGATGTATTTTATGTTGAGCAGTGGAATGATACAGATGTACAAAAAGGGGTTGCCTATAAGTTTCGGTCTATCAAGTTCGATCGTTTTGTGGCTCTGGACGACTTTGATGTAGAGCGCGTAGCGGCATTAAGGGAGCACTTCCGGATGCCAGGCATGGGCAGTACAACTGCACGTCATTTCCGGGATAAACTGGCCATGCGTTTTAAAGCCAGGGATGAAGGTATAAACGTGCCGCAATTCACTGCGCTTTTTAATGATTCGGATATTAATAATTTTGCAAATACCGTGAATCCGCCATGGTTGTTAAAACCGCGATCTGAAGCTTCTGCAGCCGGGATAAAGAAATTACACAATAATAACGACCTATGGGAAAAAGTGCATGCACTCGGTGATGAAAGAGACAATTACCTGATAGAAAAATTTGCGCCGGGAAATGTCTATCATGTAGATGGACTTCAAATAGATGGTAATGTCATTTTTTCCAGAGTGAGTAAATACCTCGATACGCCTTTTGATGTTGCCCATGGCGGTGGAGTTTTCCGATCTGCGAGCTGTGAAATAGGAACTGAACCGGAACAGGGCCTATCAAAGATGAACGCACAGGTTATGAAGGCTTTTGGAATGAAGTATGGAGCCTCCCACACAGAGTTCATCGAGTCTAAAGAAACAGGGGCACTTTTCTTTCTTGAAACCTCCTCCAGGGTTGGCGGGGCCAATCTGGCTGAAATGGTAGAATTTGCTTCCGGTGTAAATTTGTGGAAAGAATGGGCAAGAGTTGAAACAGCAACGCTTAGGAAAACAGTTTATAAATTGCCAAAGATTATCAATAAGTATGCGGGTATTGTGGTGTCATTAAGCCGCTTTGAACATCCTGACACCAATGGGTTCAATGATCCTGAAATTGTATGGAGAATGAATAAACCCTGGCATATTGGCCTTATAGTGGTGTCTGATAACAGTGAACGTGTTTTGGAGTTATTGGACACCTATACACAGCGGATAGCTCACGATTTTCATGCCAGCTCCCCCGCTCCGGACAAACTTCATGAGTGAACGTTTAAATCTCAAAGAAGCCGGCACTGCTGCCTACCCAGGTCCTGTCCTTATTGTATCTTACTCCAACCATTTCACCTTTACTTAAACGTACCAAATTGCTGATAATCTGCATTGAATTGGTTTTGCTGCTTCGAATCAACATAATTCGTATCTCACATTTAGCAGGAACATCCAGGGTATCTACAACGGGGTGATAGGCGACTTTCTCCTGAAGCATATAATTTGACTTATTGGGCAGTGCATCAATGATTTCTTTCGTCACATTAATTTGTACACCGGTTCCGGCAAAGGAATACAGTGGTTTCAGGACATAATTTTGAAGGTCTTCGGGCAGTACTTCCAACTTATCGAGCAGGTACGATTTTGGAACATAATCACCTTTTAAAAAGGGCATCAAATACTTACTTATCCGGAAGAACCAGTTCGGATGGCCAATCCACTCCACATCCACCTCATCCACAAAATGAAATTCCCTTTTAAGCTCCGGTCGCTGGTAGAGTTCATCAAAAATAACCCGGTTGTAAATCTTTTCTATTTTCACTTCTTTACCATCTTCATCCAGGTAGAAAAGGGTTTTACCACGCTTTTTTAGTTTTGTGAGACACAGGGTCTTGACCCCAAGCCTGATTTCCGTAGCCTTAAAGTCGATAGCGGTGGCTTGCTTTTCGGGCTCTACTTCCAGTATTACCACTTGTTTTGGATCTGTATCTCCAACAATTTCTGAACGCAGGAGTTCCAGGAATTCTGCATGGGTGATGCTGTTGGGGTGAATGGAAAATCCTTCGGGAATATCAAAATGCCTCCTGTAAGCCCTTGCCAATGCTTCCTGGTAATAAAAAAGAGAGGGAAATCCCTGTAGTTCTATCAGTTTAGGGGTGAGTTCACCCTGCTCATCCAGGCAGATGCCGAAATCAAGTTGAATAAATTTTGGGTGTTCATCCTCGTTAGGAACAATAATTTCATCATTATAAAAGGCACCCTGAGTCATTTCCTTAAAATCCGGACGGTTTATTACCTTCATAATGTCTGCTGTAGCGTCGAACAGACGCTGACGCAACTTATGAGGAATAAAGATCGGGGTTTCCGCAACCTTGAAACCAGGCAACGTTCCGAATCGCTGTTTCAGGTCATCCATTAAAGCCTGGTACTTTTCTTGAGTGAATTCTTCAATGTACGCCTTTCGATATTCTTTTATCATGGAGATCTAATAAATTAGTTGTCGGGAAACCTGTTCCAATGCGTTTGCAATGAATTTTGGAAGAATCACGGCATGAGTTTTCATAATCTTATCGGGATCATCCATATGCTCCATCATATCATCGTATTTTTGTTCTCCAAAATTTTTAATCACAATTTGTTTGTTCTTCTCCTGAGAAAAATGGATTTTCATTCCTACAGGTTCTGCCTCCGGATGGAATTGTGTGCCCACGAATTCATCTGAAAATCGAACCGCCATGATGGCACGTTCAAGTTCCACATGGGTACGTATTTTTTCGAGGCTAAGGATGGTCGCTCCATGTTCCTTAAAGACTTTCAACCTGGGTTGTACCAATTGCCAGTCGCGGGAATCAACAGCATAAAAAGGATCGTCCAGGCCTTCCAGTAAAGGATCTTTTAACCCTGCCTTGGTCTTGTGAACTGGAAGGATACCGAAGGACGTCCTTTTCCTAATTTTAATAGTCCCTAGCTCAAAATAATTACAAACCAGTTGAAAAGAATAGCAAATAAAGAAAAAGTATTTCTTTTGATGCGCTGAGGTCTTGTTGAACTCCCAAATATTTTGAACCAATTCCAGATAAGGCTCACGCCATGGGCCTTCCTCCAATGGGCTTCCGGGTCCGCCACTTGAAATATATATATCAAACGAAGTGTCCGGCAGCTCATTCTTACCGCGAACATCAAAAACTTCGAAGGTACTAAGGTTTTCAAATGATTTTACAATCTCGACAATAAGACCCAGCCCCTGATTGGGGACATTTGCATTCATATCCAAAACTGCTATTCTCCCCTTGGATTTCTCCATTTTACACATTTTATTACGTTCCCAGTAAAGTTTGTTCTGTTATATAGTCTACTACCTTAATGAGATCTTTGGTTTCTTCATAAACGGCTAATTGCCTATCTGCACCGGTCCCCCGTTTCATCATTTCCCTCACATTTTCAACTTCTTTCCGCGATCCAAGGTCATCTACTACGTCGTCTATGAATTCCAATAATTCCTCCATGATCACCTTGGTATCTACTTCACATTCTTTACCAAAATCAATCATTTTCCCATCCAGGCCGTAACGGCCGGCACGCCATTTATTTTCATTGATAAGCGCTCTGTGATAGAGGATAAAATTAAGGTTTTGTGACTTAAGTTTATGCAATTTAGCCACCAATGCTTGTATTACAGCGGTTATGGTTATAGTCTCCTCTATGGTCAAAGGCACGTCACAGATTCTAACCTCCAGGGTAGGAAAGAAGGGGTGTATCCTGATATCCCACCAGATCTTCTTGGGATTGTCAATACATTTCGTTTTCACTAATAAATTCACATAGCTCTCATACTCACTTAAACTATTAAAGACACCCGGAATACCTGTTCTTGGAAATTTATCGAACACTTTAGACCGATATGATTTGAAGCCTGTGTTCCTGCCTTCCCAAAAAGGGGAATTGGTCGAAAGAGCATATAAATGCGGCAAAAAGTAACGCATAGAATTAGTAAGATGGAGTGCCAGTGCCTTATCTGTAATACCCACATGTACATGTAGGCCAAAAATAAGGTTAGACCTGGCGGTATCCTGCAATTCCAATACTATCTCATCATATCTTGGATTTGGTGTAATGAGCTGTTTTTCCCACTCAGAGAATGGATGGGTCCCTGCCGCACCAATTTTAAAGCCCAGTCCGTTAGCGATTTCGGATATAGACCGTCTCAGAAGCGTAAGTTCAGCATGAGCCTCCTTAATATCTTTACAAATATTGGTCCCCACTTCAACCACAGCCTGGTGCATTTCTGCTTTTACCTGTTCACTCAGTTGTTTTTCAGCCTCTAAGACAATCTGCTGATCGTGGGAAATTAATTCCCTGCTTTCCGGATCAATGACCTGATATTCTTCTTCAATCCCTAGTGTAAATTCCATATCCGCTTGGGTATATTTTGTTCATCTTATAAAAATTCACAACGATCTCCTACTTAAGAGGGGTTTTTTTTCCAGTGATCTGGTCTTTTACAAAAGTTCCCCAAGTAAGATTCATCTTGCCTTTTTTATAGGCTTGCGCCTTTTCAATGGCCATATTGGCCGCGTTCTCTACAATCCAGTCGAAGTTGGCCTGGCCTACAGAATTAATGTCTGCATCGGGTGCCGGGTTACAAAAATCAATGGCATATGGAATACCATCCCGGACCGCAAATTCTACCGTATTGAAATCATAACCAAGAGCCTTGCATAGGCGAATACAATATTTTTTAACAGTATCCAGAATTGCCGGATCTACCTCGGGCCCGTCAATAACATAACGCAAATGATGTGGATTCCGCGGTTCATACTGCATGATATGCACATTGTCTGTACCCAATACATAACAACGGAAATACTCCTTGAATTGAATTTCTTCCTGAAGCATCATGACTAACTGACCTGTTTCGGCATGTTTTGCCCAGAGGTCTTCAGGATCATTAACCCGGTAAACACTCTTCCAGCCTCCACCGGAATGCGGTTTCATATAGGCAGGAAAACCGATAGATTCAAACATTTTATCCCAGTTCATAGGTAACTTCAGGTTACGGAAGGAATTTTCATCCGTATCATCAGGACGAAATGAAGACGGTAATATAACCGTTTTTGGTACCGGGACCCCTACATTTACTGCCAGTGCATTGTTAAAGAATTTTTCATCTGCACTCCACCAAAATGGGTTGTTGATCACCGCAGTTCCTGTAATGGCTGCATTCTTTAGATAGGCTCTATAAAAGGGAACATCCTGTGAAATCCTGTCAATAATGACCGCATAGTCTGTGGGTTTAGCCTGCTCTACAATATCTATACTTACCGCCTCGGCGGTAATATCCTTAACCCCTTTTTCATTTACCCTTTGAATAAACGCCTGTGGAAAGGAGTTTTCCTTACCGAATAAGATTCCTATTTTTTTCATAATACGGATTTTAAATACTTATAATTTTGAAAGATATTCCGGAAACATCTGTTTCCAGATTGGCCAGTCATGCTCTGCCCACTTGCGCTCATCCCACCAAAACGGGATGTTCTTTTCACCAAGGATACGCGCCAGGTGCTTGTTTGCATCTAGACAGATATCCCATTCGCCAACACCAAGTACGATCTTCATATTCCAGAGGTCCGGATGGTTAGAACCGGGCAGGTAATCTACCGGATTATTGAAAAACACATTGTCGTCATAATATCCGTCCATAAATGATTTGATATCGAAGGAGCCGCTCATGCTGAACATATGGCTAACTTTCTCAGGGTGTCTAAAAGCGAAGTTCGCCGCCTGAAACCCTCCGAAACTAGGCCCAGCTACAGCAACTTTAGGAATACCTTTCTGATGGCAGATAGCGCCCACGACCTCATCCAGGATAAACTTATCATACCAAATATGGTTTTTAACACGCTCCGCCGGATGGATACCCTTATTGTACCAACTAAGTTCGTTTATGCTGTCCGGGCAATAAATCTGAACGAGTCCCTGTTCTAAAAACCAACGAGCAGATTCTATGAGCCCAAAATCCTTACACTCGTAATAACGTCCCGAAGTAGTAGGAAACAGAATAACGGGATAGCCTGCGTGGCCAAAAACCAACATTTCAATATCCCTGCTTAAAGTAGGGGAATACCATTTGGAATACTCTTCTTGCAATAGCTTAAATTAATTATATAACATCAGAAATGCCAAGATAGTTTTTTTCCTTTAAATCATACATATTTATAAGTAAAAAGCCACTGACACACGCCGCTTTACTCTTTTTCTCTTAAGATTGCAAAGTTTTCAAAATAATGTTCGTATCACAACCAATACTAGTCCGATTAGAAAGATAGTTGTAAAAATTAACTTGTTATGTTTCGCTAACCAATTTGTAAGAAAAATATCGAAGTTGTCTTTTTGAGAATCCGAATATTTCCTTGCTAAAACAGTCAATGGGCAAAACATTTTGAATAGTAAAAGAATTATTCCTTCACCAATAATTAGCGCTATCCCAAGCCAAGTATAGGTATTAATAGCATCCGGAGTATACCACATAAAAAATTACAGCTACAAAGAACATCCAGATCAACGTATGTATCAGTTTTATGGCAAGAAGCTGCTTTTAAATCAAATCATGCTGGTTGTAAAGCCTAAAATAGGTAAATTCTTTCGTTTTGGGGATTTGCCTCAGTTCTTCTTAAGTTTATCTCCTTAACTTTTAAGTATTAATTAAAACTTATACTGTACAAAAGCTGTTAGGTTTCTTCCAGGGTCATTTATCCGAACATTCCCAAAATTTGCCTGATTCCTGAATGAAAAATTTAAATGGCTGTAATATGTCACATCAAATACATTTAAAGCCGCAACCCCCAAAGTTAGATTTTTAATAGGAATGACCCCCAATCGCAGATCAAAAACATTGTAACCCGGCGTACTTGTTTCTCCAAAAGATTCTGCTATATTTTCTTGTCTGGAGGTCAAGGTATAATTTGCATTTACCCAAAATTTATCCTTTTCAAAACCAAGTCTAAAGTTCGTTGTAAAAGGAGGTACTAAAGGCAAAGATTCATTCAAATCTTTGTTCTTGGCATATACATAGGCTAGATTGGTCGTAAAATTGAAGTTCTTTAAGAAATCTACTCCCATTGTTATTTCAAACCCGGTTTTATAGGCAGCTTCCAAATTTCGGAATACTTTTGGGTTTACAGGTGGCAGGTTTGGCATAAATTTTCGGGTCAGGGATTCGTCAATTACCGCCAGGATATAGTTGTCGTAAAATGCATAATAAAAGGAAGTGCCATAATTAAATGTATCCCAATTTACACCAGACATAGGCAACTTACCATTAAAGCCTACTTCAAATTGATTATTCACTTCGGCATCCAAATTAGGGTTGCCAATGTATTCATACGGGTCTTGTCCCACATTAAAATGATTGATAAATCGTTCTATCATGTTTGCCGAACGTACGCCTCTGCCATAAGCAACTTCCATAATAAACTGCTCTACAGGGGCATATTTAATAGATACTGTTCCACTTATATTATGCTCCATGCGTTTACCCAAATTAGGATATAAAGCGGAAAAATCCGCTTCTGGGTCCTTTATGTTGGAAGTAACAAGATCGTACCGTAAACCCGCAGTTAGCATTGTATTTTCAGAAAGAGGATATTTGCTTTCAACAAAAAAGCCAATATCATTGATATAAGAGTCTTGCCAAACCTTATCAATAAATTCTACAGGAGAAGGCAAAGGACCCATCATATTACGTTTTACCAATCGGGTGCGTTGACCATCGCGAGCTATATTCAGAAGATCGATTCCTGTATAAAGGATTAACTTATTAACGGGTTTTAACTTCAGTTCTACTTTTCCGCCGGCCGTTGTGGCATCAATGGCCGAAACGGCTTCTGTCATAATAAAGCTGGGCCTTTTCTTATTGCTCATAATATGATCTACATAGCTATAATAGAGTTTAGCATCCAGGTTTTTTAGAACACCCTTAAGTCCGGTTAATTTGTAATCTAAGGATAATATGCTGCTATTGTCCTCATCCGTATCCATGGGCAGTCCGGCATGCAGCACATCCCTGCCAAACGACTGTCGCCAATGGACCTGCAAGCGTTGATTTTGGGTCAAATTGTACCCTGCTCTGATACCATAGTCCAGACTTCGAAAAGAAGATGGAATTTCAGTACCATCCCCATCTTTATAATTGCCAAAATCCCTAAAACCAATATTCCCCATAATATCGTACTTTTTCGTAGCCTGTTGTATTCGCGCCATGGTAACTACAGAATTACCATTGCTCTCGTAGCCCCCATTCACATTTCCACTCAAACCGTAGTCCTTAACAGTTGGGATATGAGTAACCATATTGACAATACCGCCAAATGTGGCTCCATAACGCACCGTATAAGGTCCTTTTATGATTTCAATCTTTTCAATTTCTTCAGGGATGACGTGTGTTGTTATGGGGTCCATACGATTAGGACAGGCGTGCATGGCCTTGGTACCTCCATCAAATTGGACATTCAACTGCTCGTATTGTGAAGCCCTGAAGCTGGGGTCGATGGCGTAATTACCTCGTTTGATCAATGAAAAGCCATTGATATCATTGAACAGGTCGGCAACATTCCTGGGTTGAACAATTTTTTTTACGAAGTCATTGGATTCAAGGGTTAGTACAGGGTCTGTCTTCAAATTACCTGTAATGAGAACGCCATCTATTTGAATGGGGGCCTCACCCATTAAAAAAATAATCTTTTCTGTGCCTGGTTTTACAAATTGTTCCAGGTTATTATAACCCATAAAGGATAAGGTTATCGTTGTTCCATTGGTGGCGATATTTATTTTGAAATTACCATCACTGTCTGTATATGTGGCATCTCCTGTTTCGGTTAAAACATGTGCTCCGGCCAGGGCCTTATTTGTATTTTCATCAACAATCTGTCCGCTAAAATTTTGGGCAATAATACGTTGTCCCAGCAGTAATACTGCAAGCGATAAAATGTATTTCAAGTGCATTTTTCTAGTTTTTATTTGATATATAGGAATACGGCCAACCAGCTATTTGGTAGCGGGTTGGTCAAATATGAGTGAAATAGCATTCCTAGGTCCGAGGAGGATTGATAATGCTTTCCTCAAAATTAAAACTGTACAGATTGAGGTACTGAGGTAACCGTGGGTTTTTAAGGGAAGATTTTAAAAATTTAGTGGTATTTATGGTGTTAAAAAATAGTACAATCTCATTTTTTAATAACTCAA
>NZ_JBATKE010000253.1:0-3533 GCF_049669105.1 Eudoraea sp. | reverse complement strand
TCGTTCAATCCTTGCCGCGGTAACAGCATTTTCCATTTCAAGAATATGATAATAATCCCATGGAATTTTTCTTCTGGTAATTCCCTTATTTAGGTCATATGAATTATGAAAGTCCAATCTTTTTTTTTAAATCAGAAGTCTTGCCGATATAAAAAGATTTATCAAGTTTTAATTGGATTATATAAACATAATTCATCATCAAAAAGGATTCTTACTATACAAAATTTAAGTAAACTTCCCCCGATAGCTTCTCCTTCGTAATACTATGGAGAAGGAGCTATCGGGGCTATCCGTTGAACTATGAGGCCAAATACTGCAATTCAAAAGTTTACAGGGGCACAAAAATAAGAATTTTTAACACGAACTAAGAAGCTCCTATTTTATTTTTTAAACTTATGTTCTTCGTTATTTTTTATTGGGTCGATAGGAACCTCCATAACATTCTTAGGAAATCTTCTCAGAAGTATTTCTATTTTAGGGTCTATATACGTCTTGCAAAAAGGCTTGTTTGGGTTTTTCTGATAGTAATTTTGAAATGACTCTGGCGACATTTTAAATTCTTTATAGCTATATACACCTGTTATAAGCGTATCCTGAAAATCTTTTTGAAGGTGTTTTAAAATCTGGTCTACTTCTTTTTGCTGAGCCGCTGAAAAGGTATAAACAGCGGAACGGTATTTTTTGCGCAATGAATGATCAGAAGTACTCCTATGTGTATAGAGATGCACCTCTATTAAATCTTTTAGAGAAATAATCTTTGGGTCAAAATGGAGTACAACCGCTTCGCTATATTCCTCCGCGTCCACAGCTGAAATCCATCCCTGCTCCACCTTTTCAACTCCTTTTAGGGCTTGAAACACGGCCTCTGTACACCAATGGCAGCCACCCCCCAAACCAATCTTTTCAATTTTCATTTTACCCCAATTCAATATTCAACAAAAGTATAATCTAAAACCCTGTTTGTACTATACTTTTATTCTGACGTAACTTCTATCAAAAGTTTACAAATTATAAGACTGAAAATACACTTCAATCTGAATAATCCAATTTCCGGCAACCATATTTAGGGAAGGTAAAATCATTAAAAAACGCCTATATATTTTAAGTATCTTTAGTGCTGATTGTATAATGACATATCATCCCGATTTTGAAATGGCGGACAGTAGTACGGCACCACTAAGCAGTTACTTTCATAAGTTAATTAGTTCCCGTACGACATTGGTGACGATTATGTATTCTTTTCCAAAAGGGACATTATTACTACTCCTTTTATTGCTTATAAACTCACTTTGCTGGTCTCAGGATGTGCGCCAAACAGATTCGCTGAAAACTATAAATCGGCTAGATTCATTATTTATTGATCGTGATCTGAATAACTGGTCGATCAGGCTTTTCGGGAATATTAAAGCACAAGGTTTCAGATTGTCCAATGATAATGTGCGTCTCTCCTACACCCCTAATGACTTATATGGCATTGGTGTTGGAGTTGCAACGAGTAAGTTGATCCTTGATTTTACCTATAATTTGAAAAATAGAAACACAGAAAATACAGATCGATTTGACTTAAGAGGTGGATTAATATTAGAACAGAATATAATTGACTTCTATTTCCAGGTCTATAGGGGATTTAATATTAAAAATTCCATAAATAGTACCAGTATTTTCAGAGATGATATCAAATCTATAGCCGGAGGTGTTGATTATTTATACTTGTTTAATACCGACGGATACTCACAGACCTCCTTAAATGCAGGTCTTTCAGCCAAAAAATGGAATATATTTTCATTTGGTCTGGGAGGTTTTATACTTTATAACCAGATCTCGGCAGAACAATCTATTGTACCTGAGGAGTTTATCCCGGATTTTAATGAACAGGCAAGAATTACCAATTTAACTAATTATGGGATTGGCATAATGGGTGGTGTGGTTAGTCTCTTCAGGCTACCTGCAAATTTTTATATAGCGTTAGGAGCAAAAGCAGGACTTGGTTTAACTATTAAAAACGCAGAAGCAGAGACCGTCTCCTATAGTTCAAAAAATCCTATGGTTTATAAACTAAATGGGTCGGCACTTTTTGGCTATAAATGGAACCGATTTTATACGACTATAAGTCTGGTTACTTCTACCGATATGTCCTATGTTGGTTACGGCAATAAAGGTGCTTTTACGCTTTTAAGCGGAAAGCTTGCGCTCGGATATAGAATAAAGGCTATCAAAAAGTCTATTTAATTAGTGGATAGCGTAACTAAATTATCAAAATCGGTTAATTTCTGATTTACATTTTTCACTGCCAAACGAAAGACAGAAACATGAGTTTTTTGAGAAGGCGTATTATAATTTGTGAATTTGGTTAATTTTATATAAACCGGAGATAATTTTTTATTTCCCTTGTAATTAACATTTATCTGCCACTTTCCCGGTAACGACCCATCAACAAAGAATTCTTCAGAAGAATACCCAATGGTTTTCTCGTCCTTAACCCGTTCGGCAGCACTCTCCAATGTATGTTCCCAGATAAAATTATTTTTTTTTGGATTAACAAATTCCAAATCAAATTCTGCCTCACTGTCATTCCATTCAAAAAATAATCTGGTTTCGCCTTTATTCTTAGTATAATTATTAAAGCCAATTACATTAGAATCGTTCATAAACTTTTTGCCATGAAGCACAAAAAGGTTATTCATTTCTCCATCTATTACCGTTTGAATAGCTGAATTATCATCAGAGAAAATCCCTTCTTCAATTAAATATTGATAGCGAATGTACATGTTTGCAGCTTTTTTGTAATTTCCAATTGTTCTATAGCTATTTGCCATATCCCTGTATGATTGCATAAATTCTGGCCTTAAAATAAATATCTTTTTATACAATTCTTTGGCCTTATCGTGCTCTTTGGTATAATCCAGAGCAAATGCCATAGCTTTAGCATAAATAGGATTACTTTCAATAACCTTCATGTTGTTCTCCAAAATTAGTTTTGCAAAAACTTCATCACCGGAATCGTGGAAAAATAGATAGGTATCAATAATATAATATGGGTCGTTTGCATATCTCGACAAATACTTTTCATAAACTTCTCTGGCAGCAAGATTTTCTTTGCACGTATATAATTCCTTCAAATAACTAGGGGCATTACTCCGATTTTCAGTAATCGCATCATTATTATAGATATTATTGCGCAGTCGTGCCTTGTCATAGTTTTTATTGGTTTCAGAACCCCGTCTAATTGGAGAGCCAATGGTATTTATGACCACCACGCCACCTCTGGCAATACTACCATATCTTACCGTACCGGCTAATCCTGATATTATCGCTACCCGGTCAATATTTTCTACTGTTAAAAAAGGAAGAGTTCTTAGGACCATTCCGTCTACATCATAAATTGCAGGAATTGCTCTACCCTTCAGTTGAGGCGCCCCTCCCCTAATATAAACTTCACCTCCCAAGCTATATACCCCGGCTGCTCTTCCCTTCAATGCGGTTATTACATCTATTGCTCCCGGATTTAAATCGTCGCCATCTACTAATTTTAT
>NZ_JBATKE010000252.1:0-2515 GCF_049669105.1 Eudoraea sp. | reverse complement strand
AGATGACCTTATTGCATTGGCGGCCAGGAAAAAATTTCTTGGACAGCTTGTTTCCACAGCTATTGTTATTTTCCTGACCGATGTAAGGATAACAAGTTTTGAAGGCCTATTAGGTATTAGGGAACTGCCCTATCTGGTATCTGTAGTATTTACGGTATTTGTGTTTATTTTAGTGATCAACGCTTTTAATCTTATTGATGGAATAGATGGTTTAGCGGGAGCCATAGGAATAATTGCGAGCTTTTCATTCGGCTTGTTCTTTCTTTTAAATAATGATTTTCTGATGGTATTGGTTTCTTTTAGTTTAATTGGGGCCATTAGTGCATTTTTACGCTATAACCTGTCCGGCACCCAAAAATTATTTATGGGAGATTCGGGCTCTATGGTCATTGGCTACTTACTGGCGTATCAGGGGATTCGTTTTCTGGAATTAAATTTAAGCGGTTCTTCCTCTTTTACTATAAATAACGGACCGGTACTATTGCTGGCGGTTTTATCCTTTCCTTTATTGGATACCCTCAGGGTTTTTGTGATCCGGGCAAGAGAAAGGCGAAGCCCTTTCGACGCAGACCGAAATCATATCCACCATCGTTTATTGAGCCTTGGTTTTAGCCATAAGCAGGCCACCATTATGTTATCTATTGTTAGTGTCCTTGCCATAGAATTGGCATACCTGCTTAAAGATTTAGAGATCAACCTGCAACTTTTCACGATCACTTTGATTATACCCTTAATTTACTACCTCTTGTTTAATATTACCAGGGTTCGGGAAAATGCCATAAAATTAAATGAAGCAAGAGCTAGGAAGGACCGTTTAAGAATTGTGGACATGGACCTTAGAAAATACGTGCCTATACTAACTTTAAGAAAATCCTTTATTGATGAGTCCCATGGATCCCAAAAGCTTGCGGTTAACAGCGCCAATAATCAGGAGAAAATGGAGCTCTCAGAAAAAAGGATTAAAGAATTGGAAAAATCTAAACTACACCTGGTAGACTCCAAAAAGTTAAAGGAAAAGAATAAATCTTCTAAGTCAAAATAGCCGTAGAAGCCCATAATGCTCCGGCAATTAATCGTAGTTTTCAGAGAAGTGAATAGGCGCAGTGGTTTATATTATAATGGAAAAGAAACAAGAGCAACCAACAGTTGAGGAAATACGATGAACAGGACAAAGAATTGGTATGTAATCTGCACCAGGCCCAGATGGGAATTAAAAATATATAAGGCGCTAGTAGAACAGGGCATAGAGGCCTATTGCCCAACCTATACTTCAGTGCGGCAATGGAGCGATCGCAAGAAAAAAATCAGTAAACCTTATTTTAATTCCTATGTATTTGTACGTCTGGAAGAAGCAGAGCGAGAACGGGTATTTGCGATCCCGGGGGTAGTGCGCTATGTTTTCTGGCAGGGCAAAGCCGCCAAAGTACAGGAATCTGAAATACAATTGTTAAAGGAATATCTGGATGGAGAGGCCCTGGAGGATTCCAGGATAGAACAGTTAGCTGTTGGGGAAGAGGTAAGGTTTACCCGCGGAGCATTAAAAGACCGCACGGCCCTTGTAGAAAAAATAGGATCCCACAAAGTGAGGCTGGTGTTGCCGGTACTTGGTTACCGGATTACGGCCCGGATGGCAGACCTTGTACCTTAGTACCACTTAAGCTTGCTGTAGGGGTAACATCATGCCTCTTAGGCTTGCCGGAGTGGCACCATCGTACCTCCTTAGGCTTGCAGGAGTCGTAACATAGTACCACGTAAGCTTGCTGAAGTGGTAACATCGTACCTCATAGGCTTTGCCGAAGAGGTAGACTATGAACCATTCTTACCGAAAATAACGCTTTCGGTTCAATTTAAAATGGGACTCATAGCGGCGGAGCCGTGAGAAAAAGTCATCATTAGAAGCATATAAAAGAGATCAATAAGGATTAAAATAATTGACTATGAAACAGAAAGTTGCATTTATAACAGGGGTTACCGGGCAGGACGGGGCTTATTTAAGTGAGCTCTTATTAAAAAAAGGCTATATGGTGCATGGGTTAAAAAGGCGGTCCTCCCTCTTCAATACAGAAAGAGTAGATCATTTATACCAGGACCCGCATATTGAAGACCGCAATTTTGTGCTGCATTATGGCGATATGACGGATAGTACCAACCTAATACGTTTGATTCAGGAAATTCAGCCTGATGAAATTTACAATCTGGCGGCCATGAGCCATGTTCAGGTATCTTTTGAGGTCCCTGAGTATACAGCAAACGCCGATGGGATAGGAACGCTTCGGATATTAGAAGCAGTCCGATTTCTGGGGATGGAAAAGAAAACACGTATTTACCAGGCTTCTACCTCAGAATTGTATGGCAAGGTACAGGAAGTACCACAATCGGAAACTACCCCTTTCTATCCCCGAAGCCCATACGGGGTGGCTAAGTTGTATGCTTATTGGATAACGGTCAACTACAGGGAAGCCTATGGGATGTTTGCATGCAATGGCATCTTGTTTAACCATGAATCACCTATCCG